>NZ_FR895018.1:0-566 GCF_000434655.1 Clostridium sp. CAG:43
AGTCAAAACCACCCGCTTCTTTGGCAATCTCATCGATTGTACAGAAGTTCTGGAGACGGATTGAAAGCATGTCCTCGCCATAGCCCGCTTCTTCCAGGCGTTTCCGCGTCTTGGCAGATTCCTCCGGATCAACATCGGTCGCATACATATGTCCCTGCCCTTTCAGGCAGGCCAGCATCGCCTTCGTATGTCCGCCGTATCCTAGCGTCGCATCAAATCCGACCTGCCCCGGCTGGATCTGCAAAAAGTCCAGAATCTCCTGCACCATAATGGAAATATGCATGCCCGCTGGTGTATTTCCTTTCTGAATCACGTGCTGGATCGTGTCCTGATACTTCTCCGGCTGCAGTTCTTTATATTTTTCTTCAAATTTTTTTGGATATTTTCCTTTATATCTGACACGCCGTTTATGTGGTGTCTGATTTTCCTGATCCATAAAAACCTCCCATATCTGCTTAGATTTTCCATTGATTTTCCCATCTGTCAAATCGAAAATCATATTGGTTCAAGCATATATGGAAGGCGTTCAAATGTCAATTCTTTCTTGATTTTTCCAGATAAAACGT
>NZ_FR895018.1:580-783 GCF_000434655.1 Clostridium sp. CAG:43
TTTCCAGATAAAACGTGTGCAGCATCATAGACATACAATAAAGGCATTTTGGTTGAAATGTTTCTCCGGGCAGATGTTTGCAGATGAGCCATCAAATCTTTCTGTATATAAAATACTCATTTTCCCCAATGTCTGACGCTCCTGCCTGCCCGGATACTCCTTTTCAACGTGTATAGTATGACGAATTGTGTGACGTGTATCGG
>NZ_FR895018.1:837-2305 GCF_000434655.1 Clostridium sp. CAG:43
TAAAATGACTATACACCGTACATTGATGTACGATGCAATCCCTTTTTAGCTAATTTGTATAATTTTCACTTATTTTTTATGTAATTATACACAACTATGAGTGTAAAAAATCGCACTCGAATCCTACATGACAAATATACATGATTGCACATCTTATGGATATCTAACAGGAGGTTTTATGACGCACGATAAAAAACGGCTGCTCTCGATCGGCGAGGCAGCCAAAGCGTTGGAAGTGACCCGACGCATGATTTTAAATTATGAAGACAAGGGCCTTATTCTGCCGGATCAGAAAGACGGTATCAATGGAAACCGTTACTATACAGCAGACACCGTCTCGCGCATCCGGAGCATCCGCATTCTGCAGAATCTCGGTCTGTCGCTGGATGATATCTATGCCTATTATCACGGCACGACGGATCTGGAGCCACTGATCGCGCGTCTGGAAGATCTGCGTGACGAGATCAGCCGGAATATTGAGAAATTAAAAGAACATTCAAAAGAACACAATGACTTTGAAATCCGACAGATAGAACTTCCCGCCCAGACCGTTTACTGCCAGGATCTGCATTCGACAGAACTTGAAGACAAGAAAGAGCAATTACGTAGCGTCTTCATCAAGGCGATCCGCCAATATGGTTCTGACACCACCCAGCATATGTTTTTCACCGAATACAACCTTTCGAATCCGGGCGATTTTACCTGCTGCATCGCCGTCCCGCCGGAAAGCCTGGGTGAACATCTCGTCACCCTGCCCTGCCAGAAAGCGCTCTGTATCTTTTATCACGGTGCCTATGAAGGTCTTCCGGTAATTGTGAAGCATCTTTGTGCGTATGCTAACAAATATCAGATTCCATTAAAGGGCACCGCCCGCCACCTCTATCTGGAGGGACCGCCCCAGCACAAAAATCCTGAGAATTTTCTGACGCAGGTAGCGGTTCTGGTGGCGGATGATACCCTTTAAACAAAGCCGTGATCCGTATAATCCGTAAAACTCCGGTACTCCGTCAGATCCTCCTGCGCCGCATATCCCGGCGTATTGACTGGAAATACGATCGGCTCCGAACGTGCCTATCTGTACCCAGAATCACTGCCTTACACTTCAATCGCCCCAAACCGGAACGAATACAGGTAGCGCTCCGCCACCCTTTTTCCTGTTATCTGTTCTAGTGCGCGGGTATAGTAGCGCACCTGTGCCTCATAGCGGCGGATCAGAATGTCTGAATTTTCCACATAATCTGTCTTATAATCCACCAGAACCAGCTTACCGTCCTCCTCAAAAAAGGCGTCGATGATACCCTGTATCAGAATCCGCTCATCCGAATCCCACTCGCCCATCTCGCGCGCCGGAATACCGATGACGAACTGTTTTTCCCGGTACAGTTTCCCGGCTGCTGCCGCTCTCTGCATGCGTTTTCCCAATGAACTGGCTGTCAGTTTTGCCAGATCTGAGCCGCGCACCAACGCC
>NZ_FR895018.1:2337-4070 GCF_000434655.1 Clostridium sp. CAG:43
CGCCTCGGCGTCCATCCGCCCCTCAGCCGCCAGCTTCGCCGGAAATGCATTTAACTCCTGTCTCGACATTGCCCGCTCAAACGGCAAAAACTGCAACACACGGTGGTACGCCGTACCGCGCGTCGCGCCGCCTTTTTCTTCCTGCTCCTTCTCCATAAACACTGGCAGCGTCGGCAGAAATACCATCTCCTCCTCCTCTTCCTCCATGCCCTTTTTCTTGAGTTCAGAAACGGACATCTTGGTGTTGAGACTCAGATCGTCCAGGTATGGGTACTGGAAATGGTAGTTGTTGCTGATGATCGATTCTATTTGCCTGATATTTTCGAGCCGATTTTGCGTGTTTGGATGATTCTCGTCATTCGACAAATGGCTGTCCTCCCCCGACAGCCACCGCAGCCACTCTCTCGATAACGTCTGGCGTATCTGCGTGCCAATCTCACGGTCGATCTGGTCGGAAAGCGTTTCCATCTGATATGAAATCCACGGATTTTTTTCCGGAATACTCATCAAAATCCAATCCAGATACGAGGAAGCCAGCGTCAGAATCGTATACGGAATCGCCCCGTGTTCGGCTGCCACTGCGCTCCACTTCGCAATCCGATCCTCCAATTTCCGGGAGGACGCCGTCAGAATCAATTTTTCCTTCGCACGCGTCAGCGCCACGTAAAGAACGCGCAGTTCCTCGCCCAGCGCCTCCAGTTCCATCCGGCGTTTCATCACATTTTTCTTGAGCGTCGGTCCCTTGATGCGCTTCTCACTGTCCAGATAGTCGGTTCCGATTCCCAGATCCGCGTCAATCAGAAGTTTCCCCCGCGTATCCTGCTTGTTAAAATTTTTTCCCATTCCAGCCACAAACACGATCGGAAATTCCAGTCCCTTGCTCTTATGGATACTCATGATCCGCACCACCGTTCCCTCGGAATCTGCCACCGGCGCTTCACCAAAATCTGTATTGTATTTTTTCAGCTTCTCAATATACCGGATGAAATGGAACACACCCCGGTAGCTCGTCGCCTCATAGGCTGCCGCTTTCTCCACCAGCATATCCAGATTGCCGCGCCGTCCCGCCCCGCCCGGAAGCGCCGACACATAGCGGTAATAGCCCGTTTTGTCGTAAATCCGGTAGAGGAGTTCGTGCATCGGCAGGTAAACAGATTCCTGGCGGAATGTATCCAGGAGAGTAAAGAGTTTTTTTAGTTTTTGGCACAATCTGCTTCTCTCCGATCTTGCCGAATCATCCTCGTTCATATACTCCACAACTGACCGGTAAAGCCCTGCATCCCGCGACCGGTCAACGCTCGCCTTATGTTCTGCCACAATCCACGCCATCTCCTCATCGGAAACACCGCCAAACGGCGATTTGAGCACCGACGCCAGGGGAATGTCCTGCATCGGATTGTCGATGACTGCCAGAAGGTTCAGCACCGTCTCGACTTCCAACGTGTTAAAATATCCCGTCCGCGACTCTGCGACCGCTGGGATCCCCTGCGTCGCCAGCACCTCGATAAATTCTTCCGCCCATCCGCTGACGCTTCGAAGCAGAATCACAATATCCCCGTACTGCGCCCGACGGTAAGCTCCAAGCTCCTTATCCCAGATTGTGATCCCCCGTTCTTTATCCGTCATCTCACGGATCTTGCCGGCGATCATGCGCGCTTCCAGCTCTCTGGCGGTGTAATCGGCTGCCTCATCATCTAACTCGGGGGATTCCACCTTCGAATCTTCTGCCTTAT
>NZ_FR895019.1:0-5208 GCF_000434655.1 Clostridium sp. CAG:43
GCTGTTTCACTTTCTCTGTAAATAAATCCACCACATTTCCAAACAATCCTCCCAGCGCGATAATCGTCTCATACAAGAAGATTTTCCCCTTCGACGCCGTCGCCGTCTTTCCAATCAGGCGCGGATAAACGCCGATGACCACCAGAAAGGCGTAGACTCCTGCTGCCACCGTGCTTCCCGCCGCCAGCCCCGCCAGCAAAAGCAGCGCTTCTTTAAGAAACATCGATGTCATCCTCCTTCCGCTCCTCGTTCTGAATCAGCGTTTTATTGACATTTTCCTCATACAGGCGCATTTCTACCTCCAGCGGCGTCGGATCGAGACTGAATTTCCACGAAGTAAAATGGTTAAAAAACAGCAAAATCCCCACCGGAAGCCCGATCGAATAACCGACCTCCAACGCCGTTGTTCCGTCCGACGCCTGCCCCGTCGTGATCTCATATATTTTCCTGAATACATCCAGCACGTTTGCATCGTTGTTGAATGTCATGATCGCAAATGCCGCCCCGAAAAAGCAAATCAGGCAGACGAACAGCGTCTTGCACCACTGCCAGACAAGCGCCTGACGGCGCGGCGGCTGATAATGAATGACATAGTCCGTCTCCCCCAGATTCTGCACCGATGTCCCCGGAATTTCCCGTTCAATCTGCTGGATAATCTCCATGACGTTTCCAACCAGACGGCTTTCGCGCTGTTTCCCGCGGCTTTCGCGCTGTTTCCCGCCGCCGCGGATCCTCTTCACGATCATCGCACGGCAGCGGCTTTCCACGCTTTTTTCACTGCAATAAACTTCTCCCAGGCTTGCAAGCGGTACATTTTTCTCATGTACCTGCGTGATCTGGCTGAGTTTCAGATAGACCGTCTGTGTCATAATGCTGCCTTCTCCGTCTGTGCCTCCGGTCTCAAAAATGCCTCCGCGCTGTCCCCGGAATGCTGTACGAAGGTTCCGTCAATGTAGACGCTGTCCCGCCCCACTGCCATCAGACAGAGACAGAGCGCTGCCACAATCAGAATCATGCATCCGACCCAGATACAGATTCCCATCTTTTTTTTCATTGTCACTTTCACATTTCCCGTCATTTTTTTCCATCCTTCCTGTGTATTCTGGAAACTCCAAAAGTTCCTGTATCCAGTAGTATGGCTGTCTTTCAATGGAGTATGCACATTCATATATTCTGAATTATAAGCCTGTCTTTTTTTCTCATGTTTCTTCCAGCTTTGCACGCATCTGCCCTAATATTTTCCGCTCGATCCGCGACACCTGTACTTGTGAAATGCCGAGCTGCGCCGCGATCTGAGTCTGTGTCTGATCATAAAAATAGTGCCGCACAATGATCTCCCGCTGCCGTCCATTGAGCATTTTCAGCAAATCTCCCAAAAGCATCCGGTCAAGCAGAACCTCATTCTCCGCTGTCTCCCCAGCAATCCGGTCCTGAAGCAGAAGACCAGTTTCTTCCCCGGCGCTGGCTGGTGCAGAGAGCGATTCAACCGGACTGTCCGCCGCCATCGATGCGGCAGCTTCCTCACAGCTCACTCCAATCTGCGCCGCCAGCTCTTCCAGCGTCGGCTCCCGCCCAAGCGCCGTGCAGAGCGCTTCCCGCGCTGCCCGGAGCCGCTGGTTTTGCTCTTTGAGGGAACGACTGACCTTGATGATCCCGTCATCCCGGAGAAAACGTTTGATCTCCCCCGCAATCATCGGCACCGCATACGTCGAAAAACGCACCTCATATGATAGGTCAAACTTATCAATCGCCTTCAACAGCCCGATACTTCCGATCTGAAATAAGTCCTCCGTCTCACACCCCCGCCCCGCAAAGCGGCGGACGATGCTCCATACAAGTCCCAGATTGTCCTTTACCAGCGCCTCCCGCGCCGTCTTATCGCCCTGGTGTGCCCGTTTGATCTGCTCGATGGTTTTATCCATAGGACTCTGCCGTTTCTTTTTCTTCCTGCTCTTTATTCATATATCCCCTTCCAATTCGCTTTTTCATCGTCACGCACGTTCCGCAGCCCACCTTGGACTCCACCTCGACCTCATCCATAAACGCTTCCATAAACGAAAAGCCCATCCCTGAGCGCTCGCCGGTCGTGTCTGTCGTATACATCGGCTCCATCGCCTTTTCCACATCCAGGATTCCTTTTCCCTCATCCCGGACCGAAATTATCAGTTCTTCTCCCTCAATCCGCGCTTCTATGTAAATAATTCCGATTTCATCGCTATACCCATGAATCACCGCATTTGTCACCGCCTCCGAGACCGCCGTTTTCACATCCTCCAGCTCCTCCATCGTCGGATTCATCCGACTCATAAAGACTGCCGCTGTGACACGGGCAAACTCCTCGTTCGATGAATGGCTGTTTATCTCCAGGTGCATCCACGTGCCATTCTTCTCTGCTTGTCTCTGTTCATTCTGTTCGAATTTTCTGTATTCTTCTGAATTTTTTATTTTTTTAAGTTTTCCTTTCACTTCCGTTTCTGATACAGATATATCATCCGCATACATATTCATCTCTCCTTTAATGTCTCCCATCCAGTGCCTCCTCTCTCGTCCGGTACGACTGCACCAGACGATACACGCCGCCGATCCGCAAAATCCGGCGCATCCGCTCGCCTGCCCCGTACACCGCCACCGTGCCGCTGCTGCCCTCCATCTGCTTATACCGGTTGAGAATCACACCGATCCCGGAACTATCCATAAATTCCGTCCCCGAAAAATCAAAAATAATCCGGTTAATATAATTTTCCGCCAGAAGCAGGTCTGTTTCATATTTGAGTGTCAGGCAGTTATGGTGATCTACCTCCTTCGGCAGATGAATCACCAGCGCCGAATCGATCGCTTCGTATGTAAACATATTTCGTTCCATATCAGGATTCCCCCTTTTTCGATTTTTTATGCGGCATGTTTCTGCTTCGCGCGAGTGCGCATCATTGGCACGTTAGTGCCTTTTTGTGTAATAGGGAATTCCAAGGAATTTCCTATTACACAAAAAAGCACCGTAAAGTTTTTATCTTTACAGTGCTTTTCTTCTTAATTATCTGCCGTATTATATTTGTACTTACTGCGCCGCTTGCGTCTCCGCTCCGCTGCCTGCTGCCGTTTCATCCGCCGCAGTCTCTCCCTGACTGATGATGGACTGACCTGGAACTGCAGCCTGCTGGTTATCCGGCGCAAGCTCGGCGAGCTGCTGTCTTGCCTTGTCCGCCTGCTCGGAATCCGCATACTGGGTCACAATCTGCGTAAACATTTCGACCGCCTTGTCTGTCTCGCCCTGTGCCCGGTAAATCATACCCATGCTGAAGATAACCTTCGGGTTTGCCGGACGGATCGCCAGACAGGTCTGGTAATCTGCCAGTGCTTCCGCCATACGGCCTGCCGACCACATCGTGTATGCCAGATCCTCCAGCGTCTGGTAGCCGTTTGTCTCGATGTCCTGCTTTACCCCGTTGGCAATGGAAACGACCGTCTCGTCCGTAAATAACGACGGATCAAAGCCCTCATAATAGGTAACCGCCTCTGCCAGGTTATTGTTGCGGTATGCCTGCAGCATTTTGACGAGCTTCGCATACTGGTTCAGAACGCTGTCATTGCTGTTGAGCATCGTATCCAGCTTGTTCTCCGCCTCTTCTTTGTCCTTTTTCGAGGTCTCAATGCTCTCATTTAAACTGTCAATCTCTTCATTTTTCTGATTGAGCTGCTCGTTGTACTGGAGCATTTCCTGCGTATGTGCATTATTTGCCTGCTTAATCTTGGCTGGCATCACCAGGAAAAAGATAACTGCCGCGCCCAAAAGCAGTCCAGCGCCGATATTGAGCACCGACTGCAGTCCCGTATTCTCCTTGTACGTCGGCGGCATAATGACATCATCATCCTGCATCTGGCGGTGGGAAAATGCATTTTTCAGCTTTCTCCGCTCGATATCCGCCTTGCCGGTATGTTCCTTAACAATCTCCATATACCAGTTCGCCTTGGGATTGTTTTTATCAATCTTGAGTACCTTATACAGGGATTTGCCCGCTTTCGTATAATCCTCATGACTAATATGCAAAAGAGCCAATAGAAGATGCGCTTTTACAAATCTCGGATTAGCTTCTACAACTCTTGTAAGCTGTAAGGTCGCCAGATCGTCGCTTCCGGTCTGCGCCTGCAGAAGCGCCTGATTATATTTCTGAATCGTCGCGCTCGCCTGATCCAGACGTTCCTGTTTACGCTGAATCTGGTCTAAATAATAATCAGCCCGGTTATCCTGCTCCTTAAAGTTCATGCTGATAACCCACTGCACCAGCGCCTCCGACACCTCACCCATCTCATAATAGATAAGTCCGAGAAGATTTCTGGCATCAATATGATACTTGTTCAGGTTCAGGCATTTTTTCAGATACTCGACCGCCCCTGTTAAATCCCGTCTCTTTGCCCGTTCCAGCCCGGCATTGTAAAAGCTGTTGGAAATCAGGCGAATTTTTCTTGTTCGATCCATCATGTCCGCCTATTCCTTCATATGTTTTAAAAGTTCCATCATAATATCCGACATATCTGTCAGGTCACTCTTCACGATCGCCTCGCCGACCTCCTCGACCTCCAGACTCGGTTTAAAATGTTCGATTTCTTCCTCGAAATTGATTGTCATTCCTTCGCCACTCATGTTTTTCCTCCAGAGTTTCTTCCTTTTATTACATGAATATACATTCCCGCTAATCTTACACCATTCTGACGGTGCTGTCAAATCCAGTTCGGGAAATCTTTTTCTCCAGCTCTCCGATTAAATACAGAGAACCCACACAGAAGCAGGTATCCTCCGGACGTTTTTCCTGAACCAGTGTCTGATAAGCTGTTTTTACATCTGGTATACTTTGAACCTCACAGCCATCTGCCACCCGATGTGCTGCTTTTTCCATCGCCTCCATCGAAAGTGCCCGCGATGTATATAAATGAGTCAGCACCAATCGATCCGGCTTCAGTTTCCGCATCAGTGTTTCCAGCATCGATTCATAATTTTTATCTGAAACGGCTGCAAACAGCAAAAAAATCCGACCATCTTTCCCGGACTCTTCTCTTCTGCGCGCTGCCACCTCTGCCGCCGCGCCCGCAAACGCACGGATTCCGCCCTCATTGTGAGCGCCATCCAGATAAACTCCGTCCTGGATCTCCTCCATGCGTCCGTGCCATACCGCATTCCGGATGCCCGCTGCCGCTGTCTCCCCGTCCACTGCA
>NZ_FR895020.1:0-7978 GCF_000434655.1 Clostridium sp. CAG:43
ATACAGTTCTGGCAGCAGATTTTGTCGATTTGGAATGTGCAGTATCGGCAAAATCCCGTTGATGGGCACACGTGTGCGAACCGTAACCCTGAGCACATTCTTTATTCCGTTTACGACAGCCCGGAATTGACTTTTTACCGCATGACCGATATAATAATAGGGCTGTCCCTATCAAGGCAGATAGCTTTGCGGTTTCTATGAAAGACCGCGTGGAGGAATTATGAAAACAGAATATCTGATAAAAATTGGTTCTGTCGCGAAATGGCTGGTGCCGTTTTTTGCAGCGGTGGCGCTGCTGAACGCGTAGGTTTTAAGTGGGCAGAATAAAATAGAAAGGCTGGGAAGAAGCTGGGAGATGCATCACGGATTCTGACACAGCGGAAAGGAGAAGAGATGCAGTTAGTTCAGTTAGATATGAAGCAGATATCGAGCGAGGCAGAGATTTACGACTGCCTGGTCGGTCAGATGAATTTTACCAATGCCGATGAAAAACCGGAATGGATGAATGTGATTGAGATGAACGAGCGGGATCCGTATGAGATGGATACAGAAGAACAGCCGGAGGATCCGGAGTTTAAGAAAATTCTGGAGACACCGGAGAAGACATTGGATGGTCTGGTACAGATGCTGGCTGCCCGCCTGGCAGATGATTACTGCCTGGAAGTAATCCGGGATGAAGCGGCGGATGATGAGAAGAAAGAACTGGAAAAACGTCTGGAACGCGCACTGGAAGATGCGGCGCGCACAATCGATGAAAGAGACGGGAAATTGTATGCAATACTTGAGGATACAAAACCCATGGCATTCTCCGTTATCTGATGAGCCGGAAGAAGGATTGATTCCATGTGAGGTGGTTCGGTCTTCCCGGAAGACGATTGCCATCCAGATCACGGCGGAAGGACGCCTGGTACTCCGGATTCCGAGGAGAGCTTCGGTGCAGGCTGCGATGCGGTTTGCCGAGGAACACCGCGACTGGATTGAAGTCCATTATAAAGAAGCGGTGGAACGCCAGAGGAACCGGAAAACATATGGAGCGGAAGAAATCCGAAATTTCACAGAAAAGCTGCGCCCGGTGCTCATGCCCCGGGTTGCTTTATATGCGGCGTGCATGGGCGTAACCTATGGAAAAATCACAATCCGGAACCAGAAAACGCGTTGGGGAAGCTGCAGCGCAGCTGGAAACCTAAATTTTAACTGGCGGCTGGCACTTTTGCCGGAGGATCTGATGAATTATGTGATTGTCCATGAGCTGGCACACCGACTGGAAATGAACCATTCCGCGCGTTTCTGGACGCAGGTGGAGAAGATACTGCCGGACTGGCGGGAACGGCGCAGGCGGCTTAGGGAGTATGTGATATAGAAAAGAAGCACAGACATAGATGTACTCTCGGAATCTTTCTGTGCTTGATTTTGAGAGATGATTTTTTGTCAGTTGTGCCCAAATTTCTGAGGCGTACGCGGTGCGTACGTTGATGAAATTCGGGTGCGGCTGGCGGAAAATCAGCCACAAAAGCAAATACAAAAAGACTCCGAGAGTACATTTGTATAATATCCTCAACGGCTGCTTCTGCCGTATTTCTTTTTCTCTTTTAATTCCTGATACATCAAACGGTAATTGTCATACCGGCTCTGCCCGATCTTATGCTCCTGCACCGCCGTCTTGACGCCGCATTCGCGCTCGCCAATGTGGACACAGCCTAAGAAACGGCATTCATCCTCATATGCCTCAAATTCCGGGAAAAAGTCCTTGAGCGCCTCCGGCTCCAGATCCTCGATATAGAGAGAACTGAACCCTGGCGTATCCATCATATAGGTGCCCTCTTCCACGAAAAACAGTTCTGAATGGCGCGTCGTATGTTTGCCCCGGCGGATCTTCTCACTGATACCGCCCGTCTCCATCTGTGCCTCCGGCTGGATAAAGTTCGTGATCGACGATTTTCCGACACCCGAAGGTCCTGCTAACACCGTTGTTTTCCCAATGATCAACCGATGAAACTCCTCCAGCCCTGATTTTTCGTAGGTGCTGATAAAATGCACCGGATAGCCCGCCGGTTCATAGATCGCACGCAGCTTCTCCTGCTCGGCTGCATCGACCAGATCAATCTTGTTGAAACAGATGCTGACCGGAACTTCCTGCCGTTCCATCATGACGAGGAAGCGGTCGAGAAGGTTTAAATTTGGCATCGGATCGGTGATGGCAAAAACCACCACCGCCTGATCAACATTTGAAACCGCCGGGCGGATCAGACGGTTTTTACGAGGAAGGATCTCATCGAGATTGCCTGTCGCCTTCTCCTCATCGAGAACACTGATCTCCACGTCATCGCCTACCAGCGGCTTGATGCCGCGATTTCGGAAAATTCCCTTTGCACGGCATTCATATACCTTTCCAATACCGTCGTGTACATAATAGAAACCGCCGATCCCTTTAATTATCTTTCCCTGCATATCTGTACCTTACAACTACCTCTTATTAATTATCTGAAACTTCCACAAATTCAAGCTGATACGTTTTTAGAACCCGATCGTTCGTCAGATCGAGGATCTGCAGCTCGCCTGTCTGCACACCGTCCGCTCCCTCGATATTATAATGAATCGGAAGCGTGATATCGCCGCCGATCTCCCTCGGTTCCATGACCGTCTTAGTCACAGTATTGCCGGCAATTGTCTGCTTCATCACAATACTGACGCGGATATGCGTATCTCCGGAACTTGGTCCAAACAGTTCACTCATCTGGAATTCATCGTTGATCGCCGCCACATAGCGGGTTCCTTTTCCCAGACTGACTGTATAGCCAATGGCACTTCCCTCTGGTGTATCTGTTTTCTCCAGGACATCCTGACTGATGATCCTGCCCTTTGCCACTTCCGAACTCTTCGCTTCCTTGCGCTCGCCAAGCTCTAATCCGACCGCTTCCAGAACAACTTTTGCATTTTCCTCTGAAAGCCCTGTAATCCTCGGCATCGGTACCGTCGGTACGTTCGGACCTGTGCTGACATACAGCGTCACCGTACCGCCCGGATCCACGCTGGACGGGCTGTATCGGATCACTATACCGGAGGCAACCGTATCACTGCTCTCTTTCTGCACTACTACGGTCAGTTTATTTTCTTCTGCCAGAAGCGTCTCTGCATCCTCGCCGGACATCTCTTCCAGTCCAAGTTTCGTCAAATCTATTGCCTCATTGCCTTCTCCGATCGTGACGATAACTTCCGTCTGTTTCGAGACAACCGTGCCGCTGGCAATACTCTGACCGATGACCTTCCCTTTTTCAGAGGTTTCCGACTTTGCATATTCATAACGGATTTTCAACGACTGCTTTTCCAATGCTGTCTTCGCCTCATCCTCCGTCATGCCGTCCAGCGACGGAACCCTGCACTCCGTTGATTCCAGACTCTCGCTCTCAGACGCCTCCGAAGAAGCTTCAACGGTCGTCTTCGGAGACTTCTGACTACCAGAGCCCAGATTAAAGATGCCTGTCAACTTCGCAGCAATGACAATCACAACCACCACAATCAATACGGCTGCACCGATTCCAATCATCGTAAGCAGGCGCTCCATCTGCGGATTGACATCCTCGCTGTCTTCTTCTATACGGCGTCCCTTCCGCCTACGGTCTGGGCGCCTTGAGGTTTCTTCCTCATAGACATCCGTCTCTTCTTCCCGCCAGCCTTCTATCTCTTTCTCCGGCTGTTCCGGCTCTTTCCAGACTACCTCACCACGTTCATTTTCTGTCGGAACCGGTCCGGTCTTTTCACTCACTGCCGGATGTTCCATCGTCTGTTCCAGATTTCGATTTCTCTGTGCCTCCATCTGGCGGTTCAGTTCCTCTGCCCCGCGCACGACTGTCGGGGAATTTTCATCAAATTCCGGTTCTTTTTTCAGAAAATCATCGTTTGGATCCACCAGCGCATGGCGCAGATCCGCGATCAGCTCATACGCATTCTGGTAACGGCGTTCCGGCTTTTTCTGGGTACATTTTAAAATAATGCGGTCCAGGCTTGCCGACACCTCCGGGTTGATGCGGCTCGGCGGCTGCACCGGTTCTTCCAGATGTGCCAGTGCCACTGAAACCGGAGTATCCCCGTCAAACGGAAGTTTTCCTGTTAGCATCTCATACATCGTGATTCCCAGTGAATACAGATCGCTTCGTCCGTCGCTATAATTTCCTTTTGCCTGTTCCGGCGAGATATAATGCACGGAACCGACCGCATTGACCCCGATCGTCTGGGACGATACAGCCCTGGCAATACCGAAATCCGCCACCTTCACCTTGCCGTCACGCGATATAATCATATTCTGCGGTTTGATGTCCCGGTGCACAATATGCTGGTCATGCGCCGCTGCCAGCCCCTGCGCTACCTGGATGGCAATTCCAATCGTTTCTTTGACGCCCAGATGACCTTTCTTGAGAATGTAGCTTTTCAGCGTGATTCCCTCGATGAGTTCCATGACGATATAATGAAGACTGCCCTCATCCACAACGTCATAAACACTCACAATATTTGGATGGGAAAGCCCTGCCGCCGCCTGCGCCTCCATCTTGAATTTGCTGACAAAATTCGCATCCTGGCTGTACTCATCCTTTAAAACCTTGATCGCCACCAGACGGTTCAGAGTGTGGCATTTTGCCTGATACACCTCTGACATGCCGCCCGTACCAATCAGTGAGAGGATCTCATAGCGATCCTGCAGATAAGTTCCCGGTTTCAGCATCATGATTCTCTCACCTCCTTGATCTGCGGGTCAATCAATATGACCGCGATATTATCTTTCCCGCCGTTCTGGTTTGCGAGCGCCGTGAGCGCCCTTGCCTTGGTATCCAGGGTTCCCGGCAGAAGCACCATCCGGTAAATTGCTGAATTATCCACCATATTGGTTAACCCGTCCGAACACAGCAGTATGTAATCGCCCGGGTTCAGTGAAACCTCAAAGAAATCCGGCTCCACATGCCCACCGATCCCGACTGCGCGGGTAATGATATTTTTCTTCGTCTCATATTCCCGGCTGCCGCGGCTCATCTGTCCCAGCGAGACCATCGCCTCCACGTAGGAATGATCCCGGGTAATCTGATGAATGCCGGAGCGCTCAATCCGGTAGAGACGGCTGTCCCCCACGTTTGCCACATAGAGTGTATTTCCCTGAATGGAAGCCGCTACCAGCGTTGTTCCCATGCCGGCAAGCTCCTCGCGCTCACAGGAAAGGGAATAAAGTTCCTGATTGACTGCCTCGATCCCCTTTCGAAGCGCCGCGACCGGCTCATTCTCACCACTCTCTTTGATATATTCCGGCATATGCTCGATCAGATAGCGCGAAGCGAAATCTCCCGCCTGATGACCGCCCATTCCGTCCGCCACGACAAACAGGTTGGAGAGTTCTCCCACCGGCTCCGTGCTGGCAAACTGGGCGTCCTGATTGACCTTACGCATTTTTCCGATATCCGTCAGTGCGTATGCTTTCATTTGACCGCCGCACCTTCTTTCTCCTGCTCTTTATCCATATAGCTCTTCCGGAGCTGTCCGCAGGCACCGTCTATGTCGCGCCCCATCTCGCGCCGGATTGTCACATTGATTCCCTTAGATTCCAGACATCCCTTAAATGCTTCGATCGCTTTCCGTCCCGACTGTACATAAGAGCGCTCCTTGATCGGATTGACCGGAATCAGATTCACATGCCCGTGCTGATCCTGAATCAGCGCCGCCAGCTCGCGCGCCTCGTCCAGATTGTCGTTGACTCCCTGCACCAGGCTGTACTCAAACGTCATGCGGCGTCCCGTTTTTTCAAAATAATAATGACAGGCCGCCAATACATCCTTTAACGCATATGTACGCGCGATCGGCATCAGGCTCTTCCGCACCTCGTCATTCGGCGCATGCAGAGAAAGTGCCAGCGTGATGGTCAGTCCCTGATCTGCCAGCTCCCGGATCTTCGGAACCAGCCCACAGGTGGAAACCGTCACATTCCGCTGACTGATATGCAGTCCGCCTTCCTCCGTCAAAAGATGGATAAAGCGGATCAGGTTATCGTAATTGTCCAGCGGTTCACCCGATCCCATCACAACCACGTTGGAAACGCGTTCGCCTGTATCGCGCTGAATCTGATAAATCTGGTCCAGCATCTCCGACGGGCGCAGGTTCCGTTCCAGGCCGTCCAGGGTCGAAGCACAGAAACGGCAGCCCATCCGACACCCCACCTGCGAGGAAATACAAACGGAATTTCCATGCTTATAACGCATCAGGACACTCTCGATGACATTGCCGTCCGCGAGGCGGAACAGGTACTTGCGGGTTCCATCGATCTGCGAAATCTGCACCCGTACCTTTTCCAGCGATACATACTCGCACGCGTCCTGCAGCTTCTGCCGGAGTACCTTGGAAAGGTTTGTCATATCGTCAAAGGAAGATGCCAGTTTTTCATGCATCCACTGATAGATCTGGGCGGTCCGGAATGGTTTTTCGCCCAGACTCACCAAAAAGGCTCGCAGTTCCTCCTGCGTCATTGATTTTATATCCTGCTTTTCCATATCGGACTGCCTCCCTCTCTCCTATATGCACTCTCGGAGTCTTTCCTATATTTATTCATACACTGTTCCGTCCAGTTATCCTTTTCTTTTCATCACAGAGATGAAAAATCCATCACACGGATGAACGCCCGGATAGAGCTGGATGTATCCCTCTTTCAGGCTGTCTTCCTGAAAATCAATCCCCAGACGACCACTGATATCAACCGGCTCAAATGGATATTCGTTTAAAAACCATGCCCTGTTTTCATCATTTTCCAGACGGTTGACCGTGCAGGTGCTGTAAACCAGCGCTCCACCCGGCTTCACGTACTGCCAGACCACCGACAGCATCTGCCGCTGCAATGCAGCCAGGTCCCGGATTCCGTCCATTGAAGCGTTGTATTTGATATCCGGCTTGCGTCCGATAATGCCAAGTCCTGAACACGGCAGATCGGCAATGACCACATCCGCTTTCTGCTCCATCGAAGCATCGAATTCACACGCATCAAAGGCGCAGGCAGAGACGTTTGTACAGCCGCTGCGGGCAATATTCTCCTTGATCAAAGATACCTTGTAATCACTCACATCCCGGATCTCAACCTGTCCAGTTCCGTGCAGCAGATCCGCCGCATGAAGCCCTTTTCCACCCGGCGCCCCACAGACATCGAGTACAAAATCACCCTCTTTAATACCCGCCGCATCACCAGCCAGCGACGAACTCAGATCCTGAATCCGGATTAGTCCTTCGCGGAACGCATCCAGACTCTCTGGATAGTCCACTCCCGTCAGACGGTAAACGCCGCTTCCCGCCGCTGTCTCCTCTGCCGTCACGCCCTGGGCGGACAGGGAGGCAAGAATCTCTTCTTTCCCTGCACGGCTCTCGGCAAACCGCACCATAAACGGACGTTTCTCCAGACCAGCCTGTGCCATCCTGTGCGTCGTCTCTGCCCCATAGTTTTCCTTCCAGAGAGATAAAATCCAGTCCGGCATTGAATACCGCACTGAATCATCCGGGAAGGTCAATTTGCCTTTTCCACGCGCCACAGAACGCAGCACACCATTTACAAAGCCGGAAAGTCCGGAAAATCCGCGTTTTTTCGCAAGGCGCACCGCCTCATTGCACGCCGCTGAATCCGGTACACGGTCCATATAATAAATCTGGTACACGCTCATCCGCAGAAGTGTGCGGATAAACGGTTTCATCTTATGAACTTTTGTTTTGGAATATGCGTTGATAATATAATCAATCTGGATTTTATACTCCACCGTCCCGTCCACAATCCGTTTTAAAAACGAGCGGTCTGATTTTTCCAGATACTGATATTTAGAAAGAGCCTGAAAAAGGGCCAGATGTGTATACTGTCCCTTTTCCAGAATCTCGGTCAAAATTTCGGCCGCTATTTCACGCAGCGCAGTTCCATCAGTCATCGCGTCGTCCTCCAAATAATATAATCAGACGCAGAAGCTGTAAAATC
>NZ_FR895020.1:8008-10419 GCF_000434655.1 Clostridium sp. CAG:43
GCTGCCACATACGTCAGTGCCGCCGCACCAAGCACCTGTTTGGTATATCCAACTTCTTCCCCGCGAAGAATCCCTGTTGAATCAAGCAGACGTACCGCACGCGCGGATGCATTGAACTCAACCGGAAGCGTCACCAGCTGGAACAGCACCGACAAGGAAAATAAAAGAATTCCAAGTGAAACGATCGGAGATCCCATGCCGCCGACCAGGACACCAATCAGGATCATAGGCCAGGAAAGCTGTGCGCCGATGTTGACCACCGGCACCATTGAACCGCGCAGGCGCAGCGGAACATACTCAGATGCATCCTGCATCGCATGTCCGCACTCATGCGCCGCAACACCGATCGCTGCGACCGAAGTAGAACCATATACACTCTCAGATAAATTCACGGTCTTGGTCCGCGGATCGTAGTGGTCGGTCAGGCTGCCTGCCACCTGGCGGATCTGGACATCATAAATGCCCTGTGAATTTAAAAGCTGTCTCGCCGCCTCGGCTCCCGTCATGCCGGTCATGCTCCGGACTCTTGAAAACCGCGCGTAGGTGCTTTTTACCTTCGCAGATGCCCCTAATGACAGAAATACACCAATTAATACCAGAATCATCGTCGGATCAAACATACTGTAATATCCATATCCGTATCCGTACATATCACTCCAACTCCTTTCAAACGCCTGGCTGCCTGTAGCAGTTCAGTTCCTGCTGAAGCATTCATTTTATCCGAGCTTTACTCCCATTTCCACCGGATATCCGCGTAAAAATGCCGCCGTATCCATCCGCTTCTTGCCTTCCAGCTGAAGTTCCCGGATCGTGAGAAGCCCTTTGCCGGTCTGGACAGAGAATGCATCTTTACCGACACGTACCACCTGTCCGAATGTCTCCGGTGACGGCCTTCCCGCCGCATCTTCCTCGACATCCGCCGACCAGATTTTCAGGGTTTTTCCTTCAAATTTTGTATAAGCGCTCGGCCATGGATTTAAGCCGCGGATCAGGCGCTCAATCACTGCCGCATCCATCGACCAGTCGATCTGCCCCATCGACTTATCGAGCATTGTCACATGGGTTGCCTCTGCCTCATCTTGTTTAACCGGATGCAGGATTCCCGCCTCCGCTTTCTCAAGCGTGGAGAGAATCAGCTTTCCTCCCGCAAGGCTCAAGCGGTCAAACAGGCTGCCGCCTGTCTCTTTCGGATCCAGGCGTACTTCCACGGTATCCAGGATATCTCCGGTGTCCAGACCGACATCCATCTGCATCGTCGTCACACCGCTGACCTCATCGCCATTGATGACCGCCCACTGGATCGGGGCTGCCCCACGGTATTTTGGCAGAAGCGACGCATGGATGTTGATACAGCCGTATTTCGGCAGGTTCAGAATCCGCTCCGGCAGAATCTGGCCAAATGCAATCACGACGATCACGTCCGGCTGAATCTTCGTCAATTCCTCAAAAAATGCCTCATCCTTGCGGACGCGCACCGGCTGATACACCGGGATTCCATATTCCAGCGCTTTTTCCTTGACAGGCGGCATTGCCATCGCCTTGCCGCGTCCCTTCGGCTTATCTGGCTGTGTCACCACCGCCGCTACTTCATGCCGGCTCTGATAGAGCGCTTCCAGTGTCGGAACCGCAAAATCCGGTGTTCCCATAAATACGATCTTCATATCTGCCTGTCACCCCACTCTTGTTTCTCTCTCATTCTGCCAATGTGCTTTATTCTTCCTCTGCCGCTACATCCTCTAACGGACCTTCTACCAACTCCACATACAGATGCCCGTGCAGATGATCGCACTCATGGCAAATCGCACGTGCCAGGAAATCATCTGCTTCCAGGACAAACTCTTCCATTTTTTCGTTCAGCGCGCGTACCTTTACGTGACTCGGACGGGTTACCAGACCAGCCTTGCCCGGAACACTTAAGCAGCCTTCCTGACCAGTCTGGCTGCCGGACATTTCCTCGATGACCGGATTGATCAGGACATACTGGTTGCCGTCCTCCACGTCGATTACTACGATCTGTTTGCGGATACCGACCTGCGGTGCTGCCAGACCTACGCCACCGGCTGAATACATCGTGTCAAACATATCCTCTATCAGTTCAAGTGTGTGATCGGTTACCTCCGTCACTGCCTTACACTCTTTTTTCAGTACCTCATCGCCAATAGTTCTAATTGACCGGATTGCCATTTTATACACTCTTCCTCTCTATGATATATCGTATTGAATCTGGACCGCCTGCCATTTTGTATCTGCGGCAGCCAGGGTTTCAATCTGACCCCTGATTTGATCCAGTATAGCACATTTTTCACACTTTATATATAAAATTTTTCTGTAGATGTCATTAACTTTATATACCGGTGCCGGAACCGGACCGATACACTCGGCACTTTCGCGCAGCCGCCGCGCCGCCCTTT
>NZ_FR895020.1:10491-18597 GCF_000434655.1 Clostridium sp. CAG:43
CAGCCATCTGGCAGACTGGGGGATAATGAAGCAGCCTCCGGTAATTGATCTCATGGCTGTAAAACAGCTCATAATTCTGCGCCGCTGCCGCCTGCACGGCATAGTGTTCCGGCCGGTACGTCTGGATGACCACATCGCCGGGCTTCCCGGCGCGCCCCGCTCTGCCAGCCGCCTGCGTCAGAAGCTGGAACGTCCGCTCCGCGCTGCGGTAATCCGGCGTATTTAAGGAAAGATCCGCCGCCAGGATTCCGACCAGCGTTACTCCCGGAAAATCATGCCCTTTTACAATCATCTGCGTGCCGATCAGGATATCTGCCTCACGATTTGCAAATGCCTCCAGAATCGCTTCATGTCCGCCTTTTTTTGCCGTTGTATCCGCATCCATCCGCAGGATCCTCGCATCCGGAAACCGAATTTTCGTAAATTCTTCCATCTTCTGCGTTCCGGCCCCAAACCCGGCAATATACGGTGATCCGCAGGACGGACACTGCTTCATCAGCGGAATCGTATAGCCGCAGTAATGACAGACCAGACGGTTCTTCCCGTGTAGTGTCAGGGAAACATCACAATGCGGACAGGTCACCGCCTTTCCGCAGGAACGACAGGAAACAAAATTGGAATAGCCGCGCCGGTTCATAAAAAGCATCGCCTGCTCGCCACGTGCGAGTCTCTCTGTCAACATTGCATCCAACGTCCGGCTGAACACCGATTTATTGCCTACCTGCATCTCCGCACGCATATCAGCAATCTGTACCTTCGGCAGGATACTTCCCGCCACTGCCCGGTGATGCAGGGGCAGAAGCACATATTCGCCATTCTGCGCCCGCAGATACGATTCCAGAGAAGGAGTCGCTGAGCCCAAGACCAGCGAAGCCCCGGAAAGCCGGGCGCGCTCCGCCGCTACTTCCCTTGCATGATAGCGCGGCATCGTCTCGCTCTTATAGGCGCCCTCATGTTCCTCGTCGATCAGAATCAGTCCCAGATTGGAAAATGGGGCAAACAGCGCCGACCGCGGTCCGATCATCACGGAAACCTCGCCCCGCGCCGCCCGTTCCCACTGATCATAGCGTTCTCCCGCAGAGAGACGGGAATTCAGAATCGCGATCTGATCGCCAAATCGCCGGTAAAACCGCATCACCGTCTGATATGTCAGCGAAATTTCCGGGATCAGCAGAATCACCTGCTTTCCATCCCGCAGGACACGCGCCATCAGCTCCATGTAGACTTCTGTCTTTCCACTTCCCGTAACGCCGTGAATCAGATACGTTTCACGTTTCCCCGTCTCATAATCCTCACAGAAACGGTCAACCGCCGCCTGCTGCTCTTCATTGAGACGCACGGTCTGTCCGGCTGGACGCGGCAGTTTTGCATGGTTTAACCCGCGTTCCTCACGGGAAACTTTCACTGAAAGCTGTCCCTGTTCCTCCATCGGGCGGATCGCCGCCAGGGTCAGGTCAAGCTCCCGTCGGGCAAATTCCATCGGAATATCCAGATTGTCCCGGAATGCCTCAAGGAGCCGCATCCGCGCCTTATAATGCCGCTTCTGTGCCGCCAGGATTGCCGCCTCCAGCTCTTCCTGGTTTAAAAGACAATGCAGCGTCTTTTTCTCGCGCGGTTTTATCTTTTCCTTGACGGGAAGTACGGTTTTGAGCGTCTGGTTCATCGTCGCGCCATAACGTTCCCGCATCCACCACGCCAGACGGATAAGCTGGGATTGCACCGACATACTGCCCGGTGCGATCCCAGCTATCTCCTTGATGCGGGATGGGTCATACTCCGCCGTATTTCCCATTCCCACCACATATCCAGTCCGAAGTGAATTACCCTTTCCAAACGGTACCGTCACGCACGTTCCCGCCGTAATCTCCTCCGCCAGCTGCGTCGGAATCCGGTACTGAAACGGGCGATCCACCTTCTCATGGGATATATCTATAATAATATCCGCGTATTGATACGCCATGATTCCTTCTCTTTCTATTTCTAATTCAAGTCGAACGTCCGTGAGACTTGGCGCGTGATTCTGGTCAGCGAAGCTGACATATTCTTTACAGAATCACTGCGCATCCTCGCGGAGCGTTTATCTCAGTCGGAGACCCAACTCCCACTGAGACAAATTTGCTATTACTCACCACCTGAAGAGGTGGGAGTCTTCTCGACTGAGATAAACCTCGCTGCCGTTTCCCCCAGCTTCATACTGTTGGAGCCCTTGAACAGGACTGCATCTCCCTCACCGATCTGTGCATCCAGCCAGTCAAGCATATCTTCTTTTTCGCCCTCTTCAAACGAAACGACATGCAGATCCGGTTTGACTTTCTTTGCTCCCTCGGCGATCGCCTGCGCCAGTTCGCCATATACAACCAGGATATCGACCGGTTTTTCCGCCAGAAACGCACCAACTTCACGGTGGAACTGAATCGTATTCTCTCCCAGTTCCTTCATATCTGCCAGAACCGCAATTCTGCGTCCTGCCGGCAGGGAAGAAAGCACGCCTATCGCCGCTTTCATCGAATCTGGGCTTGCATTGTAGGTATCGTCCACGATCGTATAACCATTTTTATGATAAATCTGCTGACGGTTCTTGAACCCGCCAAATTCAAGCAGCTTTTCCGCTGCATCGGCAAGCGGCACACCGTAGGCATCCGCAACCGCCAGGGCAGCCAGCGCATTCATGACATTGTGCTCGCCCATAACAGTCAGCTTCACCGGGACGCGCACCTCGCCGTGTACCATCGTAAAGGACGGAAATCCATCCGGATATGAAAGATCCTCGGCGCGGTAGTCGTTATCTGCTCCAAGTCCATAACGGACGGTATAGCAGCCTGCTTTTGCATGCACGTTGGAAAGCATATCATTATCTCCATTTACAAACAGGATTCCGCCTGCCTTCATACCGTCCTGGATATGCAGCTTTTCTTTTAAGATATTCTCGCGGGAGCCCAGATTCTCAATATGCGTCACACCGATATTCGTCATGACTGCCGAATCCACCGCCGCAATCTCCGCGATCACCGCCATCTCGCCCGGCTCACTCATTCCCAGTTCCAGCACGCCGATCTCATCATTCTCAGAAATCTCCGAGATCGTGAGTGGCACACCGATCTGGCTGTTGTGGTTTGCCGGTGTCTTGAACGTCTTATATTTCGCTGAAAGCGCCGCCGCCACCATTTCGCGCGTCGTCGTCTTTCCCACGCTGCCGGTGATACCAACTAACGGGATAGAAAGCCGTGCCCGCAGGCAGCGTCCGATCGTCTGCAATGCCAGTTTCGTATCTTTTACCTGGATCAGCGCGCCGTGAAAGCCCTCCGGTGCCACCTCATGCTCCGAAGTCAGTGCGGCTGCCGCCCCATTGTCCATCGCCTGAACCAGGAAACGATGCGCGTCTGATTTCTCCCCGATCAGCGGAACAAACAGATCCGCCCCGCGCATACTCCGGGAATCAATGCTGATGTGTTTTAACTCCGTATCTGCATCTCCGCAGAGCAGTGTTCCCGACACTGCTTCCACGATATGTCTGACTGTAATATGGTCCATATTTTGCCTCCAAATTGATTACATATGCAGCTTCTTCACCGTCTCCTGCACTACTTCCCGGTCAAGGAAATGATAGCGCACGCCCTCGATCTCCTGATAATCCTCATGCCCTTTTCCGATGATCGCGATGATATCGCCCTCTTCCGCATGGGACAAGCTGTACTCAATCGCTTCGCGGCGATCCGGGATTTCAACGTATTTGCCATCGGTTTTTGCAAGTCCAACCTTGATATCTGCCAGAATATCTTCCACTTTCTCAAAGCGGGAATTATCCGCCGTGATGATCGACAGATCTGCCAGCTTTCCGCCAATCTCTCCCATCGAGTACCGGCGATCGCGCGCCCGGTTGCCGCCGCATCCGAAGACGCAGACGAGACGCTTCGGCTTGTAGTCGCGCAGCGTCAGAAGAAGACTTTCCATGCTGACCGCATTGTGGGCGTAGTCAACGATCACGGTGCACTTTGCTGATTTATATACAATCTCCATCCGTCCATCGACCTGGATATGTTCCAGCGCATGGCAGACTTTCTCCTTCGGCAGATCAAAGAAGCTGCACACGCCCGCTGCCGCCAGCGCATTGTCCACGTTAAATTTGCCCGGAATGCCGACGCGCAGATCGCTCTCATATCGTCCATGCGTCTGAAATTCGACGCCCACGAAATCATGTTCGCGTACATAGTGAATGTCATCCGCTGTAAAATCAGCCGCCTGTTCCAATGAAAAGGTCAGGATCTCTGCTGTCGCCCCTTCTACGATCGCATCAAAGTGCGGATCATCGCGGTTGACGAGCGCTGTCCGGCAGTTTTTCAAAAGCTGCTTTTTGTAGTAAAGATATTCTTCAAAACTTGCATGTTCATTCGGGCCAATATGATCATTGGAAATATTCAGGAAAATTCCATAATCAAAGAAAAGTCCGTCTACCCGGTGCATCAGGTAGCTTTGGGAAGAAACCTCCATCACGATGTAACGGCAGCCCGCTTCCACCATTTTTGCAAAATATTCTTGCAAAATGTAGGATTCCGGCGTCGTATTTTTGGTCGGATAATGATTCTCACCGATCACAGCGCCGTTCGTTCCGATGAGACCCGTCTTCTGTCCGGCTGCCTCCAGAATCGCCTTGATCATATAAGTGGTAGTCGTCTTTCCCTTCGTGCCGGTCACACCGATCGCCGTCATCTTCCGCGCCGGATAATCAAAACGTGCCGCAGAAAGAAGCGATAGCGCGTTCCGTCCATTCTCCACTTGAATGACCGTCACGTTCTCAGGCGCCTCAACCGGATGCTCGACCACCAGAACCGGCGCGCCCTTTTCAACCACATCCGGGATAAAGGTATGCGAATCAACGTTTGCCCCGCGCATACACACAAACACCGTCCCCGGCGCCG
The DNA here is from genome assembly GCF_000434655.1 of Clostridium sp. CAG:43. Lineage (NCBI taxonomy): Bacteria > Bacillati > Bacillota > Clostridia > Eubacteriales > Clostridiaceae > Clostridium > Clostridium sp. CAG:43. The sequence goes on from NZ_FR895020.1 coordinate 15,408, forward strand.
CCTTTCTTGAATCGTAGACCACCTCGTCAACCTCCGTCTCCAGGCTGCCCTGCAATAATGTATACGGCAATTCTTTCAGCCAACTTTTAAGCTTCATAGGATACCTCCTGATTTTGATATTTTATAATGATTCCGCTTTTTAATATCCTTCTTCCATCATGTTTTCAAACTGCTCCATGCTCATCAGCACCTTACGCGGCTTCGTGCCTTCTTCCTCACCGACCACGCCTGCATCTGCAAGCTGATCCATGATACGCGCGGCACGGTTGAAGCCTATCTTAAACATACGCTGCAGCATGCCGATGGATGCTTTGTCTTTCTCAATAATAAATTTACCTGCCTGTGCAAAATAGGCATCGCGCCCACCGCCGCCAAAGCCCGCATCCATCGCCGTCGAACGGATCTTAGACTCAACCTCGGCGCTGTACTCTGCGGTCAGCCCCTCCTGTTTCAAAAATCCGACCACATCCGAAACCTCATTGTCGGACACAAACGCGCCCTGTACACGCTGTGGTTTCTGATAGCCCGACGGATAGAACAGCATATCACCCTTTCCGAGCAGTTTCTCCGCGCCATTCATATCAATAATGGTACGGGAATCCACTCCGGAAGAGACGGAAAAAGCAATTCTCGACGGAATATTTGCCTTGATCACACCGGTGATGACATTGACCGATGGTCGCTGCGTCGCAATCACCAGATGAATGCCCGCTGCACGCGCCAGCTGTGCCAGACGACAGATCGAATCTTCTACTTCGCCCGGCGCTACCATCATCAGATCGGCAAGCTCATCCACGATAATGATGATCTGCGGCAGTTTCTCCGGTTTCTTCGGATCGTCGATATCCGCGATCGACTCAACCTTGGCATTGAAACCCTTAAGATCGCGCACGCCGTATTTTGCAAACTTCTGGTAACGGTCGGTCATCTCTGCCACCGCCCAGTTGAGGGCGCCGGACGCCTTTTTCGGGTCGGTCACAACCGGAATCAGAAGATGCGGAATACCGTTGTATACACTTAACTCAACCACCTTGGGGTCGATCATGATGAGCTTGACCTCGCTCGGCTTCGCTTTATAAATCACACTCATGATCAGCGTATTGATGCAGACTGATTTACCCGATCCGGTCGCACCCGCGATCAGAAGATGCGGCATCTTCGCAATGTCGCTGACAACCGTCTGACCTGCGATATCTTTTCCGACCGCGAATGCCAGCCGGGACGGATATTTCTTAAATGCCTCTGACTCCAGCAGATCGCGCAGCAGAACCACATGGTTCTCCTTGTTCGGAACCTCGATACCGACCGCCGCCTTGCCAGGAATCGGTGCCTCGATACGGATGTCCGCCGCTGCCAGATTTAACTTGATATCATCCGCCAGCGCTACAATCTTGCTGACCTTGACACCCTGCTCCGGGTGAAGCTCATAGCGGGTAACCGTCGGTCCACAGCTGATGTTTGTAACCGTCACGCCCACGCCGAAGTTCTGGAGCGTCTGCTGCAGCTTGATCGCTGTCTCCCGGTACTCCTGATCCGAGAAATCGGTCTGTCCCGTACCACGTTTTAAAAGCGTCAATGGCGGGAATATGTATTCTTTCTGGATCTTCTTTTCTTCCTCTTCCTTGCGCTCGATCTGCTCTGGAACCGTCAGTTCCTCAACTGGAAGTGCTTTTCGTTCTTCCCGTTTCTGCTCCAGTTTTTTCTGTATTGCCTCTGTATCTGTCTCGATCACCTTTCCGGATGCAGTCACGACCGTTTTGGAATCCTCCGGGACAAAGAAACTGCCCTTTGCCTCGCCCCGCTCTGATTCCAGCGTCTTATAATAGCCATCGATTGGTTCGGAATCCGTTTCCCCAGATATAGGTTCGTTCCATTCATCCTCATTCCCCATCGAAACGGTTTCCCACTCGTTTTCCGATGGCTCAAAGATATCCTGATGCCCTAAATCTGTATGAACCTCCTCTGCGGTCAAACCGGACGCCGCCTCCGCAGCCGGTTTCTCCCGTGTCTCTACCGGATAATAGCCTGGACCTTTCCGGCTCTCGCTGCCGGCAAATTCTTCCATCGTCCGGGTATCACGGCGTACATACAGGCGTTTCAGGAGCTGGTCGCTCGCACTGTCCTCTGTCTCTGCAGGCTCTACTGTCCGCGCCGTCTCGCGCTCCGATTCTTCCTGAAACTGAGATTCTGAACCAGCGTATGCATATGTATCCTGCTCCGATTCCACCGGCTCTTCTTCGTACTCCACCGGCTCTTCTTCATACTCCATCGGTTCTGGTTCTACCGCTCCGTCACCGTGGAATATCTGCCCGCGAAATACATCTGCCGGATTCTCCTTCTCTACTCCCTGTCTGGAATCCTGTGCCAGATTTTTTCCCTCTGCCGGAACATCGGTCCAATCATCATAAGCCGCGGCCTCATCCTGCAAGTTTTCCTGCCTTCCATGCATCTCACGGAATTCCTCCGGTGCATCCTCCGGTCCCAGCACGGTTCCCTCCGGGACTCCTTCCGAGAAATTCCGCATCACTGGCAGCTCGGTCAGCTTGGCGCCCTCGAGATCAACGCCACGGACCCGCTGCTCCTCCCGCAGACGGCGTTTTTCTTCCTTTTTCTCCTCATGTATCTCACGGCGGCGGCTCATATCTTCTTTCGCATACTCATACGCCCTTCCGCTGCCCTGTTTAACGAAGTTTACCAGGGAACGCTCCGTAATGCACACAGCACCGAGTGCCAAAAGCACCAGCAGAATCAGAACTGCTCCGATCGTTCCCACTGTTCCGCACAACAGCAGCATCAGAATGCCACCGATAAAGCCGCCTCCACCTGCCTGCGCGTAATAATCGCCCAGATTCCAGTCCAGATGCTGACCGCCTCCCATGAGAAGCTGGGAAAGTCCGCAAAATGCCAGAAGCACCTCGCCAACCGCCACCAACTTGGCTACGGCTTTCTGGTTGCCTCGGTTTGAAAGATAAAAACAAGTTCCCATAAATAAAAGGAATGGCACCAGATACCCCATCACCCCGAATACGCCAAGCAGAGTCGATCGCAGAAAACTTCCGACAAAGCCGCAAAGCCCGAAATTGCTCAAAAACAAAAGTACCGATATTGCAAATGATACAATAATCGCCACTTCCGTTCCCATAAATGCCCCTGTACCACTTTTCTCCACCGGCTCCGGCGCCTGTCTGGC
>NZ_FR895020.1:18623-39622 GCF_000434655.1 Clostridium sp. CAG:43
TTCGGCTTCCTGTTCCTTTCGCGGTGCCTTTTCCAGACGAAGCTTTCTTCTTCCCCCCACTCTTTTTCTCGTTCAGCGTCTCCTCCGCTTTCTTCGCCGCAGGGGACTTTCTGGATCGCCCGGCTTTTTTCTCTGTCCCAGCTGTCTCCCCGGCACGCTCTGTACTCTGTCTTTTCCTGCTTGTATCTGCCACCTGTCTCATGCCTCCAATATTTCCCATGTATCTGCGGTTCCTCCTGTTTCACAAAATACAGCCTCCCGCAGACTGCTTTTCTCATTTTACATTCTTATTATCTCATTCAGTATACCCAAATTCAGGGAAAAAAGCAACGCTTTCCTAAAATTTTCGCACGTATGTTCTACCTTCTTTTCAGATTTTCACTAAAATCCGTCTTCGTCATCCGGTCGTGTGCATCTATTTCTTGTTTCTTCCCATCAATCGCCCGGTTCAGCCATGCAAGCGCTTCCCGGATCCCGCCGCATTCATCGATCAGTCCCTCCTGGACCGCCTCCTCGCCAACCAGGACCGTTCCCAGATCTTTTGTCATCATCTCCGTATTGAGCATCAGGCTTCGGAGGCGCTCATAGGAGATCTGACTGTGTCCGGACACAAAGCTTAAAATACGATCCTGAATCATTTCAAAATAATCATACGTCTGCACGGCACCGATCACCATCCCCGTCATCCGTACCGGATGTACCATCATCGTCCCGGTCGGGACAATAAAAGAGTGATCGACCGCCACTGCGAGCGGCACACCGATCGAATGGCTGTCCCCGATGACCAGTGAAACGGTCGGTTTGCTGAGCGAAGCAATCATCTCCGCCAGTGCCAGTCCACAGCTTACATCGCCGCCCACCGTGTTAATCAGGACTAAAACTCCCTCCGTCTCACCGCTCTCCTCGATCTCCGCCAGCTTAGGCAGAATATGCTCATATTTCGTCGTTTTCGTATTGCCGGACAAATTTTCATGTCCCTCTATCTCTCCGATGATCGAGATTAATTCAATGTGATTGCCATTCTTTCCCGTAATATCCGTCTGTCCATTTTCACGCTTCTGAATCGGATCCTCCTGCGCCTGTTCCCGACTTTCTCCCACCTTATCTGCCTGCTTGTCCCACGCTTCATTTTCCCATTCCCTGTTTTCACGATTTGCCCGAATCATATTTTCCTCTTTTCTGCGCTCTTTTCATCTTACACGCGGATTCAATGTTTTTTCTCAACTGCCTAATTCATTCTTAGTATTCTGTCTTCCTATTATCTTTATTCACTGAAACCGCTTTTTATACAAACAAGGATGTGCCTTGGCACATTCGGGCGTCTCGCGCGGTCGCTTGCGACATGTTTCTGCTTCGCGCGAGTGCGCATCCCCGCGGAGCGTTTTTTATTTCATAGGACACAATTTCCTATGAAACAGAAAAAAGAGAGCTGGGAAAAGCTGCCTTTTCTCCCTGCTCTCTTTCAAATATTTTTTATTGACTTTCCATGGAATTAATCGCCCAATACATTGACGATCTTCGCCGGGGTACGGTAATTCCAGGTGGAAATCTTGATACCATCCCTTGCATTCGACGCATGGCACACGCGCCCGCCGCCGATATAGAGTGCTACATGGTTGATCGTTCCACCGCTGTTTGTGTAGAAGATCAGATCACCCGGACGCATCTGGGAAGAACTGATACTTCTTCCTGCTCCCGCCTGGGAACCCGAATGATGCGGCAGGCCGACGCCGAAGTGTGCCATAACCGACATCGTAAATCCAGAACAATCCGTACCATTTGTCAAGCTGGTACCGCCCCATACATACGGATTTCCAAGGAACTGAGTCGCGTAGTTTGCGATCTGCGCACGCTTGGAGGAGCCGCTTAAAGATGCTTTCTGGCTGCCAGAACCACCGTTACTGCTGCTCTTGCTTCCAGAGCCTCCCTTGCTGCTCGCCGCCTTGGTTTCAGGCTCCGGTGTCTCCTCAACCGGTGTAAACTCGATCGCCTCATTTAACGCATACCGGACATCGACAAATTCAGTCGCTACATAGGCACTCGTCTCATCCAGTGCAATCTGCACCCAGCCATCCTGCTGGCTCATAACCGAATACCGCTCGCTGTTGGAAATCTGCGTCCAGATCGGCGCGTCCGTGTTCGGCTCCGTACGGGCATTCAGACGGTCAGTTGATACGATCGCCATCAGCTGTGCAACCTGCAGTGCCTCCTGCTTCGCCGCATCTCCAGTCAGAATAAATTCGGATTTAACATAGCCGGTAACCGGACCAGACTTGATCTTATACCAGCCGCCATCCTCAGTCGTTTCCAGAATCTCACCACCGGACTTGCTCGTCATCTTACCGATGATCTTCGCATCCTCCTTCGGCTCCACGCGGATATTTAAGTAGTTATTGACATTGGAAATACCCAGATTGTCATACATATTGAGAACCATCGTCCGCAGATCCAGCTTACGCGCTTCATTTAACGCATAGCGCACATCCACATAATCCGCTGAAATATAGCCCCCGCTGATCTGAATCCAGCCGTCCTGCTCGCTGACAATGGAATAACGCTCATTTTTCAGCGCCTGTTCCAGCACCTGCGCGTCCTCACTCGGCTCACTCCGGATATTCAGCTTGTCAGTCGTGATGACCGCCATCTTCTTGACCAGCTCAAATGCCTCCGTTTTTGCCGCCTCGCCAGTCTGTACAAATTCTGAACTGATGTAGCCCTCCAGACCGCCGGAAGATACCTGATACCAGCCTTCCTGCGAATCGTCCAGAATCTCGCACGCACTGCCGCCCATCAGCTTGCCGATGACATCGGAGGTTGTACTGGCGCTCTCACGCATATTAAGATAACCAGATACATCCACAATACCCAGATTCTGGTAGGACTCGACTACATTCTTCTTTTCTTCGTCCTCTTTTGCCTGTTCCTCATCCTCCGGCAGCGTCTCTCCGATCACGGTTTCCTGCGCCTCTGCCTCGGATGCCGATGCCACCCGGGCGTTTCCAGAACCTCCAAACGTGCCGCCCTGTGCCAGCTTCACGATGATAACCAGAGCCAGCACCACAATGACAGCACAGCCCCCGATCATGAACCAGTGCATCGGATCTTTGCCATTTCGTCTCTGACGTGCTTTCTGCAGGCGTTCTTTATAATCTTCTGTCTTTTGCTCTTCCATCTTATCCTCTCCCTATCAGTCTCCCAGCATATTGACAATCCGGTACGGATTCCGGTAATTCCAGGTAGAAATCTTGATGCCGCTTCTCCGGCTCGCCGCATGGACGATCTGACCATTGCCAATGTACATCGCCACATGGTTGACCGTTCCCTTGCGATTCGTATAGAAAATCAGATCGCCCGGACGCATCTTCGAAGAATCAATCTTCGTACCCGTCCGCGCCTGTTCCCGGGACACCCGCGGCAGGGACACGCCCGCCACATGGCTGTATACATACTTTGTAAAACCAGAACAGTCCACACCCGAATGCGGGTCATTACCGCCCCAGACATAACGGTTTCCGACAAACTGAAGCGCATAGTTGACAATCTGGGTCCGCAAGGATTCCTTTTCTTTTAATGGGGTAAATGGGATCGCCTCCGGCAATGCATAACGCACATCTACGAAATCAGTCGCCACATACGCACTCGTCGTATCGAGCGCAATCTCGACCCAGCCATCCTGCTGGCTTATAACGTCGTAACGCTCATTGTTAGAGATCTGCGTCCAGATCGGCGCATCCGTGCTCGGCTCCGTGCGGGCATTCAGGCGGTCGGTTGAAACGATCGCCATCAGTTCTGCAACCTCCATCGCCTCCTGCTTCGCCGCATCTCCTGTCAGGATATACTCCGCCTTCACATATCCAGTGACGGGACCCGACTGGATCTTATACCAGCCGCCGTCCTCGCTCGTCTCCAGAATCTCTCCGGCAGACTTGCTCGTCATCTTACCGATGATATTGCCATCCTCACTTGGCTGATCGCGCACATTCAAGTAATTATCCACACTGGAAATACCCAGATTTTTGTATAAATTCAGCACCATCGCACGCATATCCAGCTTCCGCGCCTCATTGAGTGCGTATTTGATCTCCGCATAATCCGTGGAAATATAACCGCTCGAAATCTGAATCCAGCCATTCTCCGGCTCACCCTCGACCACATAGCGCTCATTTTTCAATGCCTGACCGACAACCTCAGACTCCGTGTTCGGCTCTTTTCGGATGTTCAGGGAATCTGCCGTGATGAGCGCCCGCTTTTCAACCAGTTCCAACGCTTTTTTCTTCGCCTCATCCCCGGTCAGAACAAACTCTGAGCTGATATAACCAGAAATACCGCCAGATTCGACCTGATACCAGCCTTCGGTTGAATCATCCACGATCTCACACGCACTGTCGCCCATCAGCTTTCCGATGATGTTGCCGTCCGTGCTCGCCGTCTCACGCATATTCAGATAACCGGACACCTGCACGATACCCAGATTTTTATAGGAAGCTACCACTGCTTCTTTCTCTTTGATCTCCTCCGCTCTGGACTCTTCGGATGCCTCGTCCTTCGAAAGCTCTGATGCTGTCGCCGCCCCATTCTTTGCAGTTCCGGCTCCCGCCTGACGGCTGAGCAGGGACTTGCCTGCAAATGCTGCAACTGCAAGAGCAATTACCACTCCTGCTGCTATCACTCCGAAGCGCAGGTTCTGACTCTTATCTTCGCCCTGGCGCCTGCGCGAATGTCCCGCGGATTCCCGGACCGGATTTGGTGTCTGATCCTGAGCTGGCTCTGATTCCTGACTCTGAACTGCTTCCGGCTCTTGAATCCGCTCCGCCGCTGGCACCTGTTCTGACTCCTGCGTTTCTTTTTTGTTTTCTTCTTCTAACATATGGATCGCTCCTGATTTTTCTTGAAATTATGACTTAATATCTTAAACGTAATTTTTATTTTATCATATTCGTAGGGAATTGCCAAGGAAGGATGTGGAGGAAAAAATGAATTTTCTATAAATGAATTATTACAGAAGTGTTAAGTTGTAGATAAACGGTTAAGTCGTGAAAGGGGGAATTAGTTGGAAATATGGGAGAGGAGAATGCACGACTATAAGTGAGAAAGAATGCCCTCCGACCGCTTGCACCGCCGGAGGGCATTCTTTCTCACTTATAGTCGTGGTTTTTAATTTGTTGACCCACTTTTCATTCCATATACTTTTTGTCTGTTATCGGTTAATGATTTTGATAAAAGCCTTCAAATCTTATAACCCCTGCTTATTTGGCAAGCATCATACGGTCATTCGCAAATTCTTCTCCGCTTACCTTTTCAAATCTCTCTAACAGGTCTTCTACCTGCAGATTCTTCTTCTCTTCCCCTGCTACATCGTAGATAATCCGACCTTCGTGCATCATAATCAGACGGTTGCCGATCTGAATCGCATCTTTCATGTTATGGGTAACCATAAGCGCGGTCAGATTTTGTTCATCTACAATCTTTTCGGTGAGATCGAGGACTTTGCGGGCTGTTTTGGGATCGAGGGCGGCGGTGTGTTCGTCTAAAAGAAGGAGCTTTGGCTTCTGGAGGGTTGCCATCAGAAGGGTGAGCGCCTGGCGCTGTCCGCCGGAGAGTAAGCCCACTTTGCTGGTCATACGGGTCTGAAGCCCCAGGTCGAGCTGTGCCAATGCCTCACGGTAGAAGTCCTTTTCATTCTTTTTGATGCCCCAGCCGAGTCCTCTGGATTTGCCGCGGCGCAGTGCCATGGCAAGATTTTCCTGTATCTCCATATTGGCGGCGGTGCCGCGCATCGGATCCTGAAAGACTCTGCCGATATATTTAGCGCGTTTGTATTCTGGTTCTCTGGATATGTTTATGCCATCGATCTCGATTTTACCAGAATCGATCGGATATACGCCTGCGATCATATTTAACATGGTGGATTTTCCAGCACCGTTTCCGCCGATGATCGTCACGAAATCGCCCGGTGCCAGGTGTAAGTTGATACCGTTTAAGGCTTTTTTCTCATTAACAGTTCCTTTATTAAAGGTTTTCTTTACATTTGTTATCGTCAGCATTACTCCTCGCCCCCTTCTGAATAATCTTTTCTCAGCCGGTATTTAGCGAGTGCTACCGGAATACAGAGTGCCAGTGCTACAATGACAGCAGAGAGCAGCTTCATGTCGTTTGCATCCATACCCATGCGGAGTACAACCGCACGGATCACAAAGTAAATGACCGAACCGACAACCACGGAGGTCAGTTTCCAATAGAAAGAGGTCAATCGTCCCATCAGGACTTCGCCGATGACGATAGCCGCCAGACCGATGACGATAGCACCGGTACCACTTCCAACATCACCATATTTCTGGCTCTGGCAGACGAGTGCGCCGGAGAGACCGACCAGGCCGTTGCTGACCATCAGGGATAAAAGCTTCGTCATACGGGTGTCCACGCCCAGCGCGCGCACCATATCCTCGTTGTTACCGGTTGCACGCATCGCACTTCCGATCTCGGTTCCGAAGAACCAGTAAAGAAACAGAATAGCCGCCACAGCCAGCACAATTCCAACGATCATCGATGCCTGTGCCTGGGTCATCCCGAAGGAAGCAGCCAGACCGCTGATAAGTGTCTTGACTTTCAGAAGCGGCAGATTGCTCTTTCCTCCCATGATCCGGAGGTTGATCGACCAGAGGGAAATCTGAGTCAGAATTCCTGCCAGAATCGCTGGTATCTCAAATACAGTATGAAGAATACCCGTTACCGCACCAGCCACGACACCGGCTGCCGCTGCAACTAAAAGTGCCAGCACCGGATTTACTCCTTTGTTGACTACCAGGACTGCACAAACGCAGGCGCCCAACGCGAAGCTTCCGTCTACCGTCATATCCGCGATATCCATCAGGCGGAATGTAATATAAACTCCCAATACCATGATTCCCCAGAGAACGCCCTGTGCGACCGCGCCCTGCAGGGATACTAATAAACCGCTCAAACTTTTACCTCCCCGTGTTTTGTATTTTCTTCATCTGATTAACTGTAAAGACTGCCAGATCGGCATATTTATTTTATGCTTCTGATCTGACAGTCCATCTCATTTGAAGTTTAGGTCTTTCTGGTACTCTTTATTTCTCAAGTCCAGATACATCGATTCCCAGCGTCTCTGCTGTCTCTTCATTGACACTCAGCTCGCACTTGGAAGCGTCCAGATAACCGATCGGCATCTTAGAAATATCGGCGCCCTCAGTCAGGATTTTAACGGCCTGCTCACCGGTCATGTAGCCTAACTGGTAGTAATCAATACCGTAAGTAGCAAGACCGCCTGCATCTACCATGCCTTTCTCGCCGCAGATAACCGGAAGTTTATTCTCATTTGTTACCATCGTTACGGTTGCCATACCAGCCGCGATCATGTTGTCGGTTGGTGTGTATACACAGTCTACATTGCCAACCATAGATTCTACAACGGTAGGAATCTCATTGGAATTGGAAACGGTGTAATCTTCATACTCAATACCAGCTGTATCAAGTGCTTCTTTCGCCATGTCAATCTGAAGAACGGAGTTTGCCTCCGCGCTGCTATACAGAAGTCCGACCTTTTTTACATCTGGAATAATCTGCTGCATCAGATCAATCTGCTCTTTAACCGGAGTCAGATCAGAAGTACCCGATACGTTGCCACCCGGAACCTCGTTGCTCTCTACCAGACCGGAAGCCGCCGGATCGGTAACAGCGCTGACAAGAATCGGAATCGAATCGGTCACACCTGCAACTGCCTGTGCTGCCGGGGTTGCGATTGCAAAAATCAAATCATCTTTATCGTTGACCAGTTTTTCTGCGATCGTCTGGCATGCAGACTGCTCGCCAGCTGCATTCTGCTGGTCGATCTCGTATTTGATGCCTGCATCGTCCAGCGCTGCCACGAAGCCCTCATTGGTCTTATCCAGTGCCACATGCTGGGTCAGCTGTAATACGCCAATCTTATAGGTCTCGCCGTCTGCTGTCGGCTCTGCCTCTTTGCTTTCTTCTCCGTCTGCGGACTCCGCTGCTGTCGTGTCCGTACTTGCTGTCTGTCCTCCGCAGGCTGCCAGGGATGCCGCCATCGCGCCAGCCAGCATCAGGGCTGCTAATTTCTTTGTCTTTCTCATAATATCATCCTCCTGAACCTTTTCAACGTATGTAACAGATTTTCCTCTTATGCATCAAACCATGATTTATTTTTCACTTTAAAGAGCTGAACTGTTACGCTTTAAAGCAATCATACTACAAACTCCAAAAAGAGTCAACCTAAAATTCCACTATTTTATAGGGAATTTAGGTTGACTCTTTTTTATTTTGCTTCCGCGATCTGCAGTTTCACCGTAAACGTTGAACCTTTTCCGACTTCCGACTCTACCTTCACGCTTCCATGATAAAAATTCACGATATGCTTGACGATCGAAAGACCAAGCCCGGTGCCGCCCTGTTTGCGGCTGCGCCCTTTATCCACCCGGTAAAACCGCTCAAAAATACGGCTCTGGCTCTCCGCCGGGATGCCGACGCCGGTGTCGCGGACCGTCAGTATCATATCCGCGCCCCAGTGCTTGACCTGCACCCAGATTTCGCCGCCCTCGTTGTTATACTTGACCGCGTTTGTCAACAGATTGTTAAACAGCTCCTGCATCTGGCGCAGATCGGCACGAATCGTGAAATTCTCGCACTCTTTATGGACTGTGATGCCGCGCGACGCCGCCTGCGCGGCAATCGAAGACAGGCTGTCCTCCAGCAGTTCCACCGTGCAGATTGTCACAATATCTGCTTTCGCACCGCGCGATTCCAGACGGGAGATCATCAAAATATCATCCACCAGGTTCGTCATCCGCATTGCCTCTTTTTTTATGCGTCCCAGAAAATCACGTGCCGTGTCCGGATCCTGTGCCATACCGCTTTCCAAAAGCTCGACATAACCGCGGATCGAAGTGATCGGTGTTTTCAACTCATGCGATGCATTGCTGAAAAACTCCTGCCGGATCTGTTTTTCTTTCTCGATGCGCTCCAGATATTTCTTCATATTCCGGGACATCCGCGTCGTCGTGTCCGCGATGACATTGATCTCCTCATACGGACATTTTTCAAACTGAAAACGCGTGTAGTCGTCATCCATCCGCACCATTTCGCTGGAAATTTCCTGCAAAGGACGCGTGATGGACTGGGAAAACCGTTCCGCCTCCATTGCCGATGCAAAAAAAGCTATTCCAAAGCTCAAAAAGGCGGCCGGAATCAACATCAGGATATATTCACCCAAACCGGTTGAACAGGCAGAAAGGCGCAGTATGTATTTGCCGTCCGATGAACGGATCGCCGCGTACGCCATCTGCATTCCTAACGTTCCGGAACGGCGCACCGAATATCCATAGCCCGTCGCCAGCGCATCCTTCACTTCCTTGCGCTCCAGATGATTTTCCATCTGATTCACCTGCGCTACTTCCGTATCAGCCACCACCGTGCCATCCATCCGGATCAGCGTATAACGGCTATTATTGTCGTTCGTAAGGTCGCTCAAATCCATCAGCTGTTCTTCCACATTTCCCGTATAATCCAACATACGGTCAACGGATTCCAATGCAAAATGCATGTCCTCCCTTGACCGTTTGAGCAATACACTGCTGGTAACCACCAGAGCGATAAATGTATTCAGAACCAGCGCCAGGAATAACAGATGAATAAATTTCGTCAAAATCGCTTTTCGCATCGTTTCATCACTTTCCCGCGTCTTTTTCCTTTAAAAACCGATAGCCCACGCCGCGCACTGTCTTGATCTGGGCTCCGGCGTCATGCAGCTTCTGCCGGAGTGTCTTGATGTGCATATCCAGCGTTCTCGTCTCCCCATCATAGTCATAGCCCCAGATATGGTCGAGAAGCTCGTCGCGCGTCACCACCCGGTTGATATGTTCCATGAGATATGTTAAAAGTTCAAATTCTTTGAGCGTCAGCTCCGTCCGGTTGCCGCAGGCAATCACCTCCCGCGTCTCCCGGTTGATGCTGACTTCACCGATCGTCAGGCTGGAAACCTCCTCTTTTGCAGGTTCCACCCGCTTTAAAAGGTTTCTGACGCGCGCCGAAAGCTCCAGAATACCGAACGGTTTCGTCATGTAGTCGTCAGCACCGTTGTCAAGTCCCTGTACAATATCCATCTCACGATCCTTTGCCGTCAGCATCAGGACCGGGGCTGCGGAAAAGTCCGGCATCTCCCGGATCTTGCGGATCGCCGCCATGCCGTCCATCCCCGGCAGCATCCAGTCGAATACAAACATCGCCGGATACTCCCGCTGCGCCTCCCTGCCTCTCCGGAGCAGGGCCGAGAGGTTGTCAAGCGCTTCCTCTGCCGTCTCAAATCCGCTGGCGCAGTAACCGAAGTTTTCCAGTGCCACGCAGATCAGATTCCGGATATTTTCATCATCCTCAATCACATATATCCGATATTTCATTACTGCATCTCTTCCTTTACGTAGCCAGCTACATTCTTGGCATGATCCGCGATTCTCTCATAATTTGCCAGTGCATCCAGGAAGATAACACCGCCCTCAATCTTGCATTCTCCATTGGAAAGACGGTTCATATGGCTCTCGCGCATCTCCTCTTCCATATTGTCAACCTCTTCCTCCCAGCGGGCAGTCTGACGTACTTTCTGCATGTCATGCGCCTGACGCGCCTCCACGGACGCCTCGACCGATTTAAGCGTTGCATCTGCAATCGTCCGCAGCTCTTTCAGCGCCAGATCCGAGAAATCAATATTCACATTCTCAATCCGTTTCTTGGCAAGCTCTGCTAAGTTTTCACAGTGGTCACCGACACGTTCAAGATCACCGATTGTATAATACATATTCTTAACGAGAAGATGCTGTTCATCATTCAAGGAGAGGTTGTTGATCTTTAAGAGATATTCGGTCAGCATTTTCTCCATGCGGTCGATCGTCTCTTCATTTTCAAATACCTGTTCACAGAAATTATCATCTGCATCCACCAAGGCTGCTGTCGCTATTTTTAGATTGGCAACCGCTACCTTACCCATGTTGACAACCTCGTTGCACGCCGTCTCAATCGCAAAGGACGGAGTTTCGAGGATACGGTCGTCTAAGTGACGGATCATCTCGGTCTCGACACTGTTTGCCGACCACTCTTTCTCTGTCTCCTTCGGCTTCGGAACAATCACATCCGATGCCTTTACCAGGAAACCAGCAAACGGGAACATAATGCAGGTGTTGACAACGTTAAATATCGTATGGAAAATCGAAATTCCCACACTGTCCGCACGCGTCATCGCAAGCTCCGGATTCATCATAAACACGATGTATAAAGCGACGCCAAATACAACTGCACCCGTCACATTGAACAGAAGGTGAATGACCGCCGCACGCTTTGCCGTACGGGTCGTACCGATACAAGATAACAGCGCGGTCGCACAGGTACCGATGTTCTGTCCCAATGTAATAAAGACTGCTGACTGCCAGTTTACCATGCCGTTGATCGCCAGCATCTGTAAAATACCGACGGACGCGGAACTACTCTGGATGATTGCGGTAACTGCCAGACCGACTAAAATACCTAAAAGTGGATTCTGTCCCAGTACCCGGAAAGACTCGGAGAAGATCGGCGCATCCCGGTACGGCTCAATCGAACCAGACATGAAAGAAAGACCGATAAACAGGAGTGCAAAACCGATCAGGACTTCGGCACCCTCTTTTTTCTTGTGGCTCTTCGCAAACATCGTGATGAATGCGCCGATACCGAAGAGAACCGGTGCAAAGAACTCTGGCTTTAACACCTCGCCCCACTCACTCATCGACACAATCCAGCTCGTCACAGTCGTACCAATATTGGCACCCATGATGATGCCGGTCGCCTGCAGAAGATTGATAATTCCGGCATTTACGAAACCAACGACCATAACCGTCGTCGCGGAACTACTCTGGATGATCGCGGTAACGCCCGCGCCCACCAGCACGCCCAGCAAGCGGTTCGAAGTCAGGATCTCAAGCACACGTTGTAAACGGTTGCCCGCAAACTTCTGCAGACCATCCGCCATCGACTCCATTCCATACAGGAACATTCCCAGTCCTCCAATGAACTGAAAGAGGGTTCCCAAAGTACTAATAGACATACATATTCTCCCATCATCTTTTGATCTTTACACGTAGTATGTCTTCACTATATCAAATAAATGTAAAAATAACCAGCAGGAAATGTAAAATCTGTGTAAAATCTGATATTCGCAACACTGTACTGCCTGAATGAGAGGATGGTTACAGGACAGCCCGGTATCACTCCTATGGTGCCGGGTTGCGAAAGCCGCCTTCCACAAACCGCCCGCTCGCAAACATCGCCTGAACAGCAGCCCGGTAGTCAGATAGCTTCTGTGCCTTCTTAATCTTCTTCAATTCTTTTTCACATCCCGGAAAATGGCACTGGAAATAATACCAGAGTTCCTTCATTTTAAACAAAGTATTCCGGTCGCCAGACATGATTTCTGCATAACCGGTCAGGAGGCGATCGTGAAATTGCTGGAAGGATTGGAGATGAGTCGAGGATGGCAGATTCCGCATCTCTCCAAAAATCCACGGACTTGCAACCGCCCCACGCCCAAACATCAACGCGGCTAATTTCGTTTTTTTCTGCGTTTCGCCTTTGTCAGACAGTTCATCTTGTCCTACAATTTCTTCCATGAGCGCAGACGCATCCGCCGCCGAAAAAAGATTTCCATTATAGCTGACCGGGCAGCGGCTCTGCTCCAGCGCATACGCAAATGACTCCCTCCGTATTTTCCCCTTATAATAGTCCTCGCGCACTCTCGGGTGTACAATCAGTTCTTCCAGCGGATAGTGATTATAGATAGCAAGCAGGCGTGGAAATTCAGACGCTTCTTTCATGCCGATCCGGGTTTTGATCGACAAACGCACCGGCTTTCCATCCGACGCGTGGATTTTCTCCAATCCGTTGCAGACTTCCTCCAGAAACAAGCTCAAATCTTCCGGCTCGGCTAAAAATCCCGCGCCCTTTTTCTTCGTAACCACCGTCCCCGACGGACAGCCCAGGTTCAGATTAACCGTCCTATATCCATACTCCGCCAGTTCCTCGCAAACCCACAGAAAATCTTCCGCCGAATGCGTCAGAATCTGCGGGATCAGGCATAATCCCTGATTATGCTCTGGAAGAATATCGTTCCTCTCCCTGGATGTCAGCTTATGGCTGGAACCTGGTGCAATGAACGGACTGTAATACCGGTCAACGCCCCCATAAACGACTGCATGCGCCTGCCGGAATACGTATCCCGTGATTCCCTCCATTGGTGCAAAATCTAATTTTACACTCCTTGCATCGTTCGCGCTTATACGATTCGCGCCCACTTTTAATGCCTCTGGCTGAATCATTTTCTTCACGCTTCATTTTCTCCCAGTGATATGATATAGATCGGATTCTGCCCTTTCATCAAATGACTGGAACCAATCTTCTCCGCTTTTGCAATCTGCATGGACAGAATCTCCGCCTCTATCCCGCGCTCTTTCAGGTAACTCATAAGCACTGTCAGAGACTCCAGCGCAATCAGGTTGATCACAATCCGGATATTTGGGTTCAAGCGGAACAATTCATCCAGAATCTCGCGCATCTGTCCGGTTGTTCCCCCGATAAATGCCCGATCCGGTCGGTGAACACTTACCTGTGCAAATGTCTCCGGCGCCTTTCCCGGCACGATCGTGACCGCCTCTGTTCTGGCTTTCTCACAATTTGCCCGGATCAGTTCAACCGCCTCTTCCTTATATTCAAACGCACACACATGAATCCCCGGACAGCTTACCGCCGCTTCCACACTGACAGAACCCGTTCCCGCGCCAATGTCCCAGAACTCACAGTCCTCATACAATTCCAGCTTGGACAATGACACGGTCCGCACCTCACTCTTCGTCATCGGGACCTTGCCCCGGATAAACCATTCATCTCGCATTTGCTACTCCCCATTTTCTAGATTCTCATATAAATTCACTCAATTGATATATTTTTTCTGACTCCCTTTGGCACATACATCCAGCCATTTTCGCAAAAAATCTGGACAGGATGCATAATAGAGATGCGGAAATCCGCCAATCTGTCCTCCCTTTTCATGGATGCAGCGCCAGCTTCGGTTTCCGGTCGGTTTGACTGCCTCCCAGTCGGTGCCCGGATCTTCGCTCTCCCAGTAATGGAACTCATGCCCGTGAATTTCCTGACCGGATGAGGTCAGCAGACGCACATAGCCAAACCGGCGCAGGCGGTTCGTCCGGTAAGCGTCAAATGGATAAACGCCAGCCATTTCCCAGTGTTTTCCATCGCTTCCTTCAAGAGTACGGTGTAAATATAAAAATCCACCACATTCCGCCAGAAACGGCATTCCCGCCGCAATCGACCGCCGGATACTCTCACGCATCGCCGCGTTCTTTGCCAGCTCCCGTGCATAATTCTCCGGATAACCACCGCCAAATAAAAGCCCATCCACTCTGTCTGGGATTTTTTTATCCCTCAGTGGACTGAAATAAACCAGCTCCGCCCCCATCTGTTCCAGAAGGTGTAAATTTTCCTGATAGTAGAAGCAGAATGCCTCGTCACGAGCAACACCGATGCGGACGCGCGAGGTGACTTTTTGCTCTTGACATGCTGGGAATTTCGCTATACTTTCCGCCTCCATTGATTCGTTTTCTGCTTTTTCTTTCTCTTTGTTTTCTATCCTCAATGGAAGCATCCCTGCCACTTCCAGCACCCGCTCCACCGCGATCGACTTTTCCATCTGATCTGCCAATCGCCCGATCCTCTCGCGCAGCCGATCGATCTCGCCCGGCAGAAAAAGTCCCAGATGGCGGCTTTCCATGCGGTATTCCTCGGATTCTGGCAGATAACCAAGCACCGGAAGCCCCGACGCCTCTTCCACGGCTGCTGCCAGCCGCTCATAATACATCGAAGAAACCCGGTTCAAAATCACTCCGGCAATATGGCTTTTTTTCCGGAAATGTAAAAATCCAGATGCCATTGCTGCCGCCGACAACGATGCACCCTTACAGTCCAGCACCAGAATCGCCGGCGTGTCTGTGATCTCTGCAATCTCCCAGCTGCTGGCGGACGTTTCTGTTCCGCCCAAGCCGTCATAATAGCCCATGACACCCTCTAAAACTGCGATTCCCGCCTGTTCTTCCCGCACTGCATCCACCAAAACCTTCCGCACGCCTTCCGTCGGCAGAAAAAAGCTATCGAGATTTCGCCCGGGAATGCCGAGCACATAGCGGTGAAACATTGGATCGATATAGTCCGGTCCACATTTGCACGCAATCGGATTCAGACCGCGGCGGCGAAGGACTTCAAGCAGCCCGCAAGTCAGAAGGGTTTTTCCACTGCCGCTTTTTGGGGCGGCAAGCATGATACGTGGAAATACTCCGACAGAATCTGCAGGAAGCAAAATTTTATCTTCTTGTTCAAACCTTTTCAGCTGCTTTACATTCTTTATTTCATCCGTGACTTCCAGCAGCATCAAGCTCAAATCCGCAAATTCCAATTTTTTCATTTCTTCCGCGGTTCCGCTCCGGATCTGCTCTTCCGGGTACGATAAGTTTTCACCAACCGTCACCTGTACATTTCCATATCCCGCCTGTGTCAGACGTTCACAAAACTGTCCAGCTCCATTTTTGCCGCCCATGAGGATAAACGCACGCTTAGCCGGTTCTTCTGGATCACACAGACGTTTCATCACCCGATCGACAGACAATTCTCTTCCATGTGCGGAATAAATCGCCGCATCTTCCCAGTGCGTCCCCAGGCGTGCCGCCAGATAACTGACACAGGATGTACCCGGATAGACGGTAAATGGATAACCAGCTTCCCGCAGCCGCTCTGCCATCCTGGATGCCCCGCTGAAAAAGCCGGTATCACCCGAATACAGGATAACCGCCTGCTTCCATTCCGGGTGCTTCGATACAATCTGTATCACATCGTCAGGAAGATATGCTTTATAGCACTTCGTTTCTTTTTCCACCGCAGCCGCTGATTCCTGTCTGTTTTCAGCTTTTCCTTCCTTGCTAATCAGCAAATCATTCTGCAGCGCTCTCTCCGCGGATTCCAGCATACGCCCCGCGCCAATCAAGGCATCACTCTCTCGAATTGCCCGAAGGACTTCCCCTGTCATCTGGGACGGCTGTCCCATGCCAATTCCCGCCAGAATCAAATGTGTTTTTAACTCTCCAACATTCCCCTCATCCGCCTTCTTCAGCACCTCCATCGCCTCTTCCAGCGAAATACCATCCTCCTCCGGTCTGCGGATCACAACCACTCTGGTTCCATTTTCACGCGCCGCTTCCACCTTTTCCTGAAATCCGCCCGCACGCCCGGAATCTTTCGTCAATAGCCACTCCGCTTTTGTCTGTCGGAGAAATAGCGTATTCATTTCGGTGGAAAAAGGTCCCTGCATCGCAATCAGATGGCTGCCAGTTATCCCCAATTTTTCACATTTCTTCAAAACATTCGAAGTTGGAAGCACTCTCGCATACACCCGTTTTTGATAATCTGGTATCTGGCACAGGGCTTCCAGTTCTTTACTGCCGGTTGTGACAAAAATCACGCCGGAAACAGAAGAAAGAAATGACACTGCCTCCTGAATGGAATCAACCTCGACCCAATCACGTGCTTTGTTTTGTTCGCCCTCTGCGCGCAGGCACCGTTCCAGGCGGACACCGGTCCGTCCGCACGCTTCCTGGATTTCTTCTGAAACAAGTCTGGCATGCGGATGTGTTGCATCGATCACAAGATGAATCCCCTGGTTTCGGATAAATTCTTCCATCTGGTAACGATCCATCCGTCCGCGTAAGACTTTTATCACTGAGGATGCCTGAACATTTTTCAAGCTTTTCTTTGCAAGGCAAGTATTGTGGTTCAAATCTGGATTCCCTGCATTCCCAGACTCCATCAGCTCCTCCTGCAAAAGCTCCTCTCCATACTCCGAAGCCACGCTGACCCACGCCTCAATCTTTTCCCGGCTGCAATATTCCGCCAGCAGGCGCCCTTCTGTCGTTCCTCCAAATATCCATATTTTACACATCTCGGTATCCCCTCGGTGTCACCAGACATCCATTTAACATCTGCGTTTCCTTATTTCCAATAAATACGGTCGTAAACATATCCACCGGCGTCTTTTCCAGTTCTGCCAGTGTCAGAAGGTGCACCGCCTCGCCCTCGCGGCCAATATTCTGTACATATCCGCAGGCAGTCTCACCACTTTTATACTCTAAAAGAATCCGGCAGGCACGCTCCAGATAATCGTGGCGTTTCCGACTGGATGGATTGTAGAGGCAGATAATAAAATCCGCTTCTGCCGCTGCACGCAGCCTTTTTTCGATCACTTCCATCGGCGTCAGAAGGTCACTCAGGCTGATCACCGCAAAATCATGTCCCAACGGTGCACCAAGAATGGCTCCGCCTCCCAGCGCTGCCGTCACTCCTGGAATTACTTCCACGTTCACATCCGGGTACGCCTCTGCCATCTGCAGCACCAGCCCCGCCATGCCATAGACGCCGCTGTCCCCACTGCAGATCATTGCTGTTTTCCGACCATCCTGCGCCGCTTTTAATGCCATCTCACAGCGTTCCTTTTCCTGGCGCATCGGCGTTGTCAGAAATTCCGCCTGTGGATAAAATTCTTTCACCAGGTCCACGTATACCGTATAACCGATGATCACCTGGCTTTCCCGCAAAATGCGGTCTGCCCGGACCGTCATCTGTTCTCTCGCCCCCGGTCCAATTCCGATCACGTATAATTTTTTTTCTTCCACTGCTGCCTCCTTACTTGCTCCGATGCCGGAACCGCTACTGCTGCCGTCACACCGTTAAACGCCATTTTCTGTACTCTCAGATCGATCACAGGCAGATTTTTCTCATCCATCTCCCGTTCCCGGTAAATCCGGCGCACCCCCATGACGGCTGCACGCTCACAAACATTTCCTACCCCTACTGTCTTCCGCACAAACGGCGATTCTGCAAACTTCGTACCGGCACTCTCCAGCTCTTCCGGGGTAAAACTCCACAGTTCCACATTCCACTCCTTCGCAAGCGCCAGAAATGCCATCTCATTTTTCTTCCGATCTACCGTTGCAATCGCCCGCACCGCACTTTTATCAATAATCGCCCGAGAAAGTGCCACTCTTGCCATCTCCCGGACAGCATTCAGGGACGAATCCCGGCGGCATCCCATTCCAAGAACAACCGTTCGTGGATACAGGCGCAGAAGTTCCGGCGTACCTGATTCATTTTCCGGCTCATAACTTTGCTCTTTCTTCTGCTCACTTTTCTGCCCAAGCGATCCTATATCGGATTTTCCGACAGACATATCTATCTCAGCCGCCTTCGCCGAATCGCCGGTTTCCACTGCCACTACCGCCGCTGCTTTGGCTGCATCCCGCTGTTCCTTCTTCTCCTGCAGCCCAATCACCATATCCCGGCGCACCAGAGACGCTGGGGCATTTTTCGGGCATCCGCCCTGTTTCAGCGTCACATAGATGTTTTCCTTCTGCCATACGCCCGGAGTAATCTCTGCCGGAACGATTCCATCTACTGGATAATCACTGAAAAAGCCAATTTTTTCACCTCGCAGCTCCGCCGCAGAGATTTGTTTCGCCAGTTCCCGGTCACTGATCACCAGCTCATTTTCCGCTGCAAATACATCAACTGCAAATGCCTGCCGCAGATCCGTTGCCGTCGTAATTACCGGTTCTGCCCCCAGAATCTGCGCCGCTGCCTCTGCCAGTTCATTGCATCCGCCCACATGTCCAGACAAAATTGGGATCGCATAATGTCCCTGCTCATCGATCACCAGCACCGCCGGATCTTTCAGCTTATCCTGCACCCACGGCGCAATCAAACGGACTGCAATCCCCGCCGCCCCGACAAACAAAATTGCTTCCTTCTCCTGAAATGCTTCCTTGACCACCTGTTTCAGCGTTTTCGAATGTTCGGATCCTGTATAATCTAAAAAGTCAAACGCCTCTTCCATCTGCTGGCTTAATTTCTCCAGCAGACGCGTCGCCGTCTCTTTTCCCTGCGCAGTAAAGCAAATGCAGATACCGTTCCTGACCCGAAGTTTCAACTGCTCCATTTATAACAATCCCTTTCTATTACTCATATACAAAACCATCCGTCCCCTGACGGAATTCAGTTGTGAATTCTGGCGCATATAAACGTGAGCGCTCGTATCCCGCCTGGGCAGTCACATCCCCGACGATAATCAGAGCTGTTTTTTTGATATTTTCCCGCTCTGCCGCCTCTGCAAGCGTTGCAACCGTGCAGACAACCCGCTTTTCATCCGGCCAGGTCGCTTTGTACACGATCGCCGCTGGCGTGTCCGCCTCATATCCGCCCTTTATCAGCTCTTCCGAAAGCTTCTTCAGCATTCCCGTGCTTAAAAATATAACCATAGTCGCATGATGCGCTGCAAACGACGCGATGCTCTCCCGCTCCGGCACCGGCGTCCGCCCCGCCATCCGGGTGATAATCACGCTCTGTGAAACGCCCGGCAAGGTATATTCCAGATTCAATGCAGATGCCGCGCCACAGAAAGAGCTGACGCCCGGGCATACCTTATAAGAGATATTTAACTTGTCCAGCTCGTCCATCTGTTCCCGGATCGCACCATACACGCAGGGGTCGCCCGTGTGAAGCCGCACCGTCATCTTACCCGTCGATTCCGCTTCTTGGATCTTTTCGACTACTTCTTCCAGCGTCATTTTCGCACTGTCATAGACAACGGCTGATTCTTTTTTATAATCCAAAAGCTCTGGATTGACCAGAGAACCTGCGTAAATAATCTGGTCTGCCTGATTCAAAAGGCGTGCTCCCCGCACTGTGATTAAATCTGGCGCTCCCGAACCTGCTCCGACGAAATATACCATATATGTGATTTCTCCTTTTTTATTTAATATTCGAATCTCAACTTTTCGTAATTTATGATTATTCTATCTATCATTGCCTCTCTCCATCTCCAGCAGCTCCCGCACATACGCATCCGCCCCAGCTGTCCGCGCCATCAGTCCATAATTGCTCGAAAATAGCATTACCTCCGTCTGAACGCCGCTCTCTTCTTCCAATACCGCTTTGACCTGATTCGCCACCTGCTCCATGACCTGTTTCAGATATCCATGTTCATATAAGAAATCTGCCGCTTCCTCAGTCGTATTCATCGGCAGCAGGGCATCTGCCTCCGGAAATCCAACGGTCCGCGCGCATGCAGACAAAATCTCCATCCGTCTGTCACCATACCGGGAGTGTGTATTCATCACACCACCTGCCACTTTGACCAGTTTTCCAACATGTCCTGCCAAAAGCGCCTGGTGAATTCCTTCCTGTGAAAGCATTTTAAAGCTGGTCCCGATAAAATTACTGCACTTGATGAAATTTTCCATCGAAAGCCCGGTTTCTTCTTTTAAAAATCGTTCTCCATAATTGCCTGGCGCCACTGCCAGCAGCGAAACATCCTCCTGGGCGTGCACCCGGATATCCAGCCGGATCGTCTCAACCAATGCCGCCTCACTCATCGGGTTCACAATTCCAGTTGTTCCAAGCACCGAGATACCACCGATGATCCCCAGATGCGGGTTAAACGTTTTCTCCGCCAGCTCCCGCCCGGAAGGGATAGAAATCTCAATCCGCAAAGGTAACTCCGGCATGCCCGCCTCCCGGCGTGCCAGAGCCGCCTCCCGGAAAATAGCCGTCCGCGGTACCGGGTTGATCGCGTAATGCCCCACCGGACACGAAAGACCGTCCCGCGTCACCATGCCGATGCCCTCGCCGCCGGTTACCTCAATTCCCGGATACGCCGGGTCTGTGTAACCGCTTTCAGTTATGCTATCATGACAAGCCAGGACGGCCCGTGCACAAATCAATGTCCCATTCGTCACATCCGGATCGTCACCGGAGTCCTTCTGTACACCGCATACTGCGCTATCTTCCTCCCGCTCTGCCCGGACAATCGGCAGAATCGCCCGGACGCCGGA
>NZ_FR895020.1:39630-41935 GCF_000434655.1 Clostridium sp. CAG:43
AGAATCGCCCGGACGCCGGAAGGTGTCACTGTCTCTGCCGCCGCAGGTGCTTCCCCTGTGCAGAGAAACAACACCGCCGCCCGCGTACACGCCGCCGCGCAGGTTCCGGTCGTAAATCCGGTTCGAAGTTCCTTTTTTTCATCTGTCTGTTTCTTTTCCGTCTCCATCTGCCTCCCTGTATTCCATTTTCTGCCTGAAGATTCTTCTGTCCATTATAGGAGATTTACACCCGACTTTCAACTTATTACTATTTATCTTTATTTAAAATTCCAGTAACAATCCCTCATTTTCCCCTTGCACTTTCCTCAACTGTGCGGTACAATACGGAATATAAATAAGTAGATTTAATTACATATTCAAGAAATAGTTATTATAAACGTGCAAGGACAGCTAACATGTAAATAATATAAAAAACCGGAAAGATCTTCTCTTTCCGGCATTTTAAGTCTCACACACTTTAAAACAATACAGTTTTAAACAACAACGTGAAACATTATTTGGTACGGACAACCAGATGGGCATTGACATACTCCCAGGAGTATGTGCCCGCTTTGCCGCCGTCCTCAATGAAAAATGGAGTTACCATCTTGTAGCCTTCATCCATCATCATGGTTGCAGCTTCCAGACATGATTCCTCTTCGTTTTCAAAATCAACATTAATGCATGGATTCTCTTCCATGGAAGGATTGTCCTCATTCGGATCTAAATGTGCAATTGCGTACTGCATATGAATTCTCCTTTTCCTTATGATACTGAGAGTCTGAAAACTCCCTGCCACTCATTATAACTATCTTTCAATCAAGCGTCAAGCACCTGCGGGCGCACCTTTACTATATGAAATTTTGGGGTGAAAACATGAACACAATTATCAATTTAATCGAAAAAACCTACTATTTCCTCTGGGGTGACTGGATTCATCTGCCGCTTCCTGGCGGAACAACCATCAACCTGCCGCTTCTGGTTCTTCTGCTCGTCCCGACCGGTATCTTCTGTACTATCCGGACGCGGTTCCTGCAGATCCGGATGCTTCCGGATATGCTGCGCGCGCTACTGGAAAAGGCCGAAACCGGACACAAAGGCGGCTCCCTCTCCGCACTCCAGGCACTGATCGTGTCAACTGCGACCCGCGTTGGTATGGGAAATCTTGTCGGTATCGTTGCCGCTCTCTCCGCCGGAGGCGCTGGTGCGTTGTTCTGGATGTGGGTAACCGCGCTGCTCGGTTCGGCAACCGCTTTCATCGAGGCGACCTTAGCCCAGCTTCACAAACAGCCGGATCCGCTCTACGGCGGTTACCGCGGCGGTCCTGCTTACTACATTCACGACTGGATCAACAGCAAACGCCAGAAACAGGGAACGCCGGTTTCGAAGAAAAATCTTCTCTCCGTACTGTTTGCGCTCTCCGGTCTGATCTGCTGGTGCGGTATCAGCCAGGTCATCAGTAATTCCGTGACCTCTTCTTTTAAGAATGCATTCGGCATCCCGCCGATCTACTCATGCCTGTTTTTAGTTCTCCTTGCGGCAGTCATCATTCTTCGGAAAAATGCCTCCGTCAGGGTTCTGGATCTGCTGGTTCCAATCATGGCAGGCATTTACATTATCCTGACCCTGTTTTTAATTATCGTGAACTTCCGCCAGCTTCCAGGCGTTTTTGCCCGCGTTTTTGAGGAAGCACTCGGTCTGCGCCAGGCAATCGCAGGCGGCTTCGGCGCCGTATTGATGAACGGTGTCAAACGGGGACTTTTCTCCAATGAAGCAGGAAGCGGTTCCGCCCCGTGTGCGGCAGCGACGGCAGAAACCTCCCATCCTGCCAAAGTCGGACTGATGCAGGCGATGGGCGTTTTCATCGACACGCTTCTCTGCACCTGCACAGCCATGATCATGCTGCTGGTCCCGGCTGATAAAATCTCCGGTCTGGAGGGCATGGATCTGCTGCAGGCAGCAATGAGCTGGCATTTCGGGGAATTAGGCGTCATTTTCATAGCCGTAATCCTGTGGCTGTTCAGCTTCACGACCTTCATCGGCATCCTCTTCTATGCCCGCTCCAATGTGAGCTACCTCTTCGGAGACACCTGGGCCGCCCAGACGGCGTACAAGATTCTCGCCCTGATCATGATGTTTGTCGGCGGACTGACCGCCTACACCTTTGTCTGGGATCTCGGTGATGTCGGTGTCGGTCTGATGACCGTCTTCAACCTGATCGCGCTGATTCCGATGTCGAAAGAAGCGCTTGTAAGCCTGCGTGATTATGAGGCAAAATATAAGAAATCATAGCCACTTTATTTCGAAATAAAAAGGGCGTGTGAAA
>NZ_FR895020.1:41979-43197 GCF_000434655.1 Clostridium sp. CAG:43
TTTTTCATTAATGATGGAACAGACGGATTCCCGTAAATGCCATTACAATGCCATATTTATTGCAAACCTCGATTACATTGTCATCACGAACCGATCCGCCCGGCTGTGCGATGTACTGAACGCCGCTCTTGTGCGCGCGCTCAATGTTGTCGCCAAATGGGAAGAATGCATCAGAACCAATGGTTACACCCTTCATGCCGTCCAGCCATGCGCGTTTTTCCTCACGGGTAAATACCGGCGGTTTTACCTTGAAAGTTTTCTGCCATGCGCCCTCTTCCAGCACATCCATATATTCTTCTCCGATATAAACATCGATCGCATTGTCGCGGTCTGCACGCTTGATTCCATCCACAAACTGAAGATTTAACACCTGCGGAGATTGGCGCAGATACCAGTTGTCGGCTTTCTGACCTGCCAGACGGGTACAATGTACACGGGACTGCTGACCTGCGCCGATACCGATCGCCTGTCCATCCTTCACATAGCATACAGAGTTGGACTGTGTATATTTCAGGGTAATCAAAGATACGATCATGTCGATCTTCGCGTTATCCGGCAGCTCTTTATTCTCAGTCACGATATTCTCCAGCAACTCACGGTTGATTGTCAGATTATTTCTACCCTGCTCAAAGGTCACGCCAAATACCTGTTTTCGCTCCACCGGAGCCGGTACATAATCTGGATCGATTTCAATGACATTGTACTTGCCATTTTTCTTTGATTCCAGAATCTCCAGCGCCTCCTTGGTATATCCCGGAGCAATCACGCCATCCGATACTTCTCTCTTGATGATGCGCGCCGTATCTGCATCGCAGACATCCGACAGAGAAATAAAATCGCCGAAGGAAGACATGCGGTCTGCACCTCGTGCTCTGGCATATGCACACGCAAGCGGAGATAAGTCTCCCATATCATCGACCCAGTAAATCTTACGCATCGTCTCGTCTAACGGAAGTCCTACCGCTGCACCTGCCGGAGAAACGTGCTTAAAAGAAGTTGCCGCCGGAAGCCCGGTTGCCTCTTTCAGTTCTCTTACCAGCTGCCAGCCATTGAACGCATCCAGGAAATTGATATATCCCGGTTTGCCGCAAAGTACCTTGATCGGAAGCTCACTGCCGTCCGCCATAAAAATGCGGGACGGTTTCTGGTTCGGGTTGCATCCATATTTTAACTCAAGTTCGTTCATCTTCATTCCTCCTGTATACCCATTTAAACGCA
>NZ_FR895020.1:43230-49981 GCF_000434655.1 Clostridium sp. CAG:43
TGTTTCAAGTCGAACGTCCGTGAGACTTGGCGCGTGATTCTGGTCAGCGAAGCTGACATATTCTTTACAGAATCACTGCGCATCCTCGCGGAGCGTTTATCTCTGACCTGTTTTCATTTTCAGACGGCTTTTGACTTTTTTTAACTATTTTCCAGTCTGTTCCTACTTATTTTTATTAATGATCTTCGTCTGTGTCTCTCTGGTCGCAATATCAATATAGCGCACAAACAGAGATACCTTATTATTCGGGTTCAGATTCTCCCAGAGTGTCGCTGCAAACTCATCCAGGCTGTCCGGAATCTCGATCTTTTTCGGCTCACCCTCGAAGCTCGGAAGCGGATTGCCGTCGTGCATATAGGTGTGGATGAAATGTCCCTCGCCTGCAACCGGCTTCTCATACGCATATGTATAACGATGGCAGGAATCCGGATTGCCGTCATTGGATTTCAGAATCGACAGCGCATAGTTGTAACCGCCATCCTCGATATGCAGGATACCGGAAATACGAGGTGTGTAGTTCGGCGCATCCGGCTCGAACTCGCGGCTTCTGAGGGACTGCTCAAAGGTCATCTGGCGATCCATTCCCTCATAAATCGTATCAGTCTGATCGCCGTTGGTCACGATCGTTTTATTTCCCAGCACACGGACCGGTGCATAGATAATCAGACTCGGATCTTCCAGCTTCGCCGGATCAAATGCCTGTGTGCGGATGCCCTCACCTTCTTCTACAAACACACGGTTGCGGCTGTTCTCGCTTCTTCCCATGATAAAGTATGCCGTAACCGCCTTCTTTCCGTCCGGCGTCCGTCCAATGATAATTCCGCGTCCCGGATAAGAATTGTTTTTCAGTTCCTCTGCTATCGATACAGTCTTCATAATGGCAAAGCTTCCTCCTTCATTGTTGTGCAATAATTCACTACTTTATATTTTACCACATTCTATTCTCATTTCCAGTTAGATTTATTGATTTGTTTTCAGAAGTATTGCTTATATATAGTACTGGTATTATTTTTTATTCTAATAAACATATAAAAGCACCTGCATCCTTTTACAAATACTCTGCACTACTTCATGACAAACCGCTCTTTTACCGAGTTACTGTTCACGCATACGTGCCCAGTAACGGAATTTGCCGTGGCTTCGCATTTAAATACGGCAAATTCCTGCTGCCACCACGTTTTCTTACGGCACTTTCGGTTTCAAAAGTGCCTACCCGGGAACAGTAACTTTACCGATGCTTTTCAACAAAATACATCATAAAACAGACTGTTCAATCTGTACAATTCGGTGTATAATTAAAGAAAATATGCCATCAGGGCGATACACTTCACATATGTATACAGATTTTGGGAAATGACGGCATGAAGATAGCACAAAATTCGCAAGCGGTCTGCGCTATGCACCGTTACGAAAAAACGTTCATCATCAAAATTCAAGAAAAGGCAGGTTATGAATATGAAAAATGTAACAATTCTCGACCACCCGTTGATTCAGCACAAGATCTCGCTCCTCCGCAACAAGAACACCGGAACCAACGAATTCCGTTCCCTGACCGATGAGATTGCGATGCTGATGGGCTATGAAGCGCTTCGCGATCTTCCGCTGGAAGATCAGGAAGTAGAAACTCCGATCGAAACCTGCAGCACTCCGATGCTGGCTGGTAAAAAACTTGCCGTTGTCCCGATCTTACGTGCCGGTCTCGGTATGGTAAATGGTATTCTGGCACTCGTTCCGTCCGCAAAGGTTGGTCACATCGGACTCTACCGCGACGAGACAACCCATGAGCCGCACGAATACTACTGCAAGCTGCCAACCCCGATCGAACTGCGTACCATCGTTGTCACCGACCCGATGCTGGCAACCGGCGGTTCCGCAGTGGAGGCAATCGACTTTATCAAAGCACGCGGCGGAAAGAACATCAAATTCATGGCAATCATCGCTGCTCCGGAAGGATTAAAGAGACTGCATGAGGCACATCCGGATGTCCAGATCTATGTTGGTCATGTCGATCGCTGCCTGAATGAAAACGCTTACATCTGCCCAGGTCTGGGAGATGCAGGGGATCGGATTTTTGGTACGAAATAAATACTATAGCATTCACAAAAAATCGCTCTTCCCTCTTCCGGGTTGAGCGATTTTCCATTTTATCTTTATTTAAAATTTCGTTCTCAAATCGCTATCGCGTAAATTTTTCTGCTATAGCACCGCTATAGTACGCATTCAGCAATTTTTCCAGATCCTTGATCTTCTCTTTCAGTTCCCGTCCGATATCCGTATCTCCGACACACTTGCGCTCCGGCACCCATTTGACCATACGGCTCTCGGAGTGGATGTCACTCTCCTTTTCGATCGCCGCCTCGGTGGACTCAAACGGATCGTGCGCGGCCAGAATCAGACCGTAGGAGTTGTATATCAGCGTATACCCCGCGATGCCGGTTTCTTTCTGATATGCTCTTGAGAAACCACCGTCGATGACGAGAAGCTTACCGCCGCATTTGAGCGGACTCTCGCCGTCTTTGGATTTGACCGGGACGTGACCGTTGATGATGTGCGCGCCCTCCGGTTCCAGACCGAACTCACGGAGAATGCGGTCAAGCACTTCCTCATTTTCCAGCATATCGTAATACGGATTTTTTACTTCTTTATGTGTCTCTTTTTCTGCCAGAAAATAGCGTTCAAACGTTGCCATCTTGTCCTTGCCGAACAGCGGGGAATTTTCATTCAGCCAGATATACCACATCATATCCCTGCCTTTTTCCCGCTCTGACTTATCGACCGCGACAAACCCTTTGCGGACATAATTGTCCAGAATATCGTACAGCGCCTTTCCCTTATATTGCTTGCCGTAGATCTCTACCTCCTTGAAGGTACCGTCCTTATTTAACGGAACACAGCCATGGTAGAGAAGGTTATTGTTGTATACTTTATAGAGACTTCCCTTCGCCAGCAGGAATTTCATATGCTGCTGCAGCTTCTCGCAGTTCATGAATGCACGTTCCAGACGTTCCATAATATCTGCTTCTTCCGGTGTAAATGCATATGGATCTTTCGGATCTACGGTCGGGAAATTCATATCGAGCATCTTGTACTCTTTGCCGCCCAGCTCCAGAACACCGCGTTCAAAATCAATATGATGCAGAAGATTTCGTTTCTCCAGGCCAAATTCCGGATGACGCTTGATGATCTGCCCTTCCGCCTTGAACTGGATGATCGAGATCGCCTTGTGCATCTTCTGGTTCATCTCGCGCTCAGACGCACTGTAAGAGTCACTGCCTTTTAACTGGAAGCAGGTGCACGGGTCATCCCCATATGTATTGATCGCAAAGGTTGCCAATGGAAGAAG
Source organism: Clostridium sp. CAG:43 (assembly GCF_000434655.1). Taxonomy (NCBI): domain Bacteria; kingdom Bacillati; phylum Bacillota; class Clostridia; order Eubacteriales; family Clostridiaceae; genus Clostridium; species Clostridium sp. CAG:43. The sequence goes on from NZ_FR895020.1 coordinate 46,574, forward strand.
GTTGATGCCGTAACCATCCTCCAAAATATCCAGGTTTCCATATCGCGCGCAGATACGGATTGCGTTTGCAATACAACCCATCTGTCCCGCTGCCGCGCCCATCCAGAGCACATCGTGATTGCCCCACTGGACATCAATCGAATGATAGGTCATCATCTTGTCCATGATGATATGCGGCCCCGGACCTCGGTCATAGATATCACCCACGATATGAAGATGATCGACCGTCAGGCGCTGAATCAGCTCGCTTAGCGCTATGATAAAGGCTTTCGCCCGTCCCACACGGACAATCGTCTGGACGATCGCATCGTAGTAGGATTCCTTGTCCTGCAGATCGCCGCGCTCAGTCAGAAGCTCTTCCAGCACATAAGCAAATTCCTTCGGAAGCGCCTTGCGGATCTTCGAACGCGTGTACTTGCTCGCTGCCCGGCGGCAGACCGCAATCAGGCGATAGAGTGTGATCTTGTACCAGTCATCCGGATTCTTCTCCGTCTGCAGAATCCGGCTCATCTTCTCCGCCGGATAGTAAATAAGGGTTGCCAGCGACTGCTTGTCCTGACGGCTCAGGGTATTTCCAAATACATCGTCAATCTTTCGCTTGACGGAACCGGAACCATTTTTCAATACATGGGAAAATGCCTCGTATTCTCCATGGATATCGGTCAGGAAATGTTCCGTTCCTTTCGGCAGATTTAAGATCGATTCCAGATTGATGATCTCCGTCGATGCCGCTGCAATCGTCGGGTAAAGCTCTGCCAGTCGATCCAGATAACGCGCCTGCAATGATTTCATGTTTTCTCTAACCCCTCCTGTTTGCGGACGCCCCTTTTGACCCTTTTTCACCCAATCCCGTGCATCCTGCTTCCGATGCCCGTTATGCATATAAAACACATGCAAAAGATACACGCAGAAAGATGGAAAAGAATTTGTAATGCTTGTTGCAAACAATTACAAAAAATCGAAATGGCGTCTCATTTTTAATTCTGATACTTGTATCTTATCACACTTCTATTAAAAACGCCATTTCGATTCCTATAATAAGTATTATTAGTATTTGCGCTGCCACCACGTTATCTTACGGCGCTTTCGGTTCCAAAAGTGCCTATTTATAAATATCCGGTCTCCACTTTGGCAGAATACCTTTGGTAGCCTCTACTGCCGTGGTTTCCCGATCGTCATTATCGATGTCGCCCCTACTCAATTTGGCTGCCCTACCGGTAATATAACTATAAATTTACTTCCGCGCCCTTCCCTGCTCTCAGCCGTCACAGTCCCATGATGTGCCTCAACAATCGCTTTGACGATGGCAAGGCCGATTCCGGCGCCTCCAGTTTTGCGGTTTCTGGACAGATCGGTCCGGTAAAAACGCTCAAACACCAGTGGAAGATCTTCTTTTGAAATTCCAATTCCTTGATCCTCCACACTCAGTTCTGCGACCGTTTCACCGCAATTTACCCGTATCTGTATTTGCCCGTCCTCGTTTGAATACTTGACTGCATTGGAAAGTAGGTTATAAATCACCTGATACAGACGTCCCGCGTCTCCCTGCACGACTGCAGATTCTCCCTGAACCGTACATACAAGCTCTTTCTTCTTTAAATCCGGCTCAAAGGTCTTCTCCACCAGCCTGGATAATTCCAGCAGATCGACCGATTCCAGCACAAGCTCCAGCTTCTTATCTTCAACCTGACGCAGCTTCTCCAAATCAGCAATGATCCCTGACAGCCGCTCCAACTCCCCATAACAGTTCTGCAGCCGTTCTTTCGTCGGATCCCAGACACCGTCCAGCATCATTTCCAGATTTAGCGACACATTCGTCACCGGTGTGCGGAGTTCATGAGCTACATCTGAGGTAAGACGGCGGCGGAGTTTTTCTTGGCGTTCCAGGCTCTCTGCCATCTCATTGACCGATCGGCTCAGATTTTCCACTTCCTGAGTCTGCGCCCGTTCCGTCTGCAATCTCGCCTTATAATCTCCCTTTGCGATTTTCCTCGTCACTTCTGCCACATTCAACAACGGAACTGACAACCGTTTTGCCAGCATGGTTCCCATTGCCACCGCAGCCGTCAACACCACCAATCCAATCCCGATCAAAATCCGGTTCAAAGAATCCAGAAACCGAAAATCACTCTCATTAAAATAATAAGGACTGTAATAGCTCACATCCAGATACCCCACAATGGCATCCCTTTTCCGTATATCATAGCGGTACGTTGAAAATTCACCCTTTAACTGGGGGCGTTTCTCCTCCATTTCCGTGCGGATCTCCTGCATTACCTGATGGCATAACGTCATATCATGATTTTCAGCATCCCATACGACATGGTTTTCCCGATCCAACAGCCGGATCAGATATCCATCTTTCAATGCATACATTCCAATCCCATGGATGTAATCTACATTCCACTCACCATTCCTCTCATCATACTGGGATGGCAGTGATTCTGCCAGCTGTTCCGAAAAATTTTTCCTCTGCAACGCTACGTATCGCTCAAACTGACGGTTAATCAGACCATTCGCCACCGCTCCAATCAGAAGAACCGTGATCAGGACAATCAGTGCAAAACCGGTCGCCAGCTGCGTGCTGATTTTTTGCTTCATTCTGCCGTCCCTCCAAATTTATAGCCCATTCCATGAACAGTACAGAGATAAACCGGCTGCTTGGAATCGTCCTCTATCTTCTTCCGAAGATTTTTAATATGGGTATCGATTACCCGGTCATATCCAGAAAAATCCAGTCCAAAGACCAGCTCAATTAAATTTTCTCTGGTAAATATTTTTTGCGGATATTTCGTAAAGGCAGCCAGCAATTTCCACTCGATCGCTGTAAGCGCCACCGGTTCTCCTTTTTTCCTCACTTCTTTTCGGTCATAATCAATCACCAGATCTCCCTGATTCCAGGAAAACTGTCTGGCAAGCGGAACCAGATCCTCGGTCGAGCGCCGCAAAACCGCCTGCACGCGGGCAGATAAATTTTTCAGACTGAACGGCTTCGTGATATAATCATCCGCACCCAGATCCAGACCATGAATCATATCATATTCCACATTTTTGGCAGTCAGCATGATGATCGGCACGCGCGACTGTTTCCGAATTCGGACACAGACTTCTTCTCCCGGCAGATCCGGAAGCATCAGGTCTAAAATCACCAGAGAAATCGGTTCTCTCTTCAAAATATTCAGTGCCTCCTCGCCATTTTCCGCCCGAAAAACCTGGTAGCCCTGACTTTCCAGATAGGAAGCAACTGCCTCCCGAATCATCTCCTCATCATCTGCCACAAGCAGCTTCCTTTTCTCTGCCATTCTGCCCTCCTCTTGTCATGCCATATTCATTTTCCCATTCTGCCAATTATCCTGAATTCAGTCGCTTTTTGTTATTGTTTATAACTTAATAACCGCCACAGCAGCC
>NZ_FR895020.1:50001-53597 GCF_000434655.1 Clostridium sp. CAG:43
GCCACAGCAGCCCATTCCAAAATCACCTGCTTCCGAATCTTCGAACTCATCTTCACTGATTTCAGCATTTTTCGCCGGTTCCTCTGCCAGCGATTCATTTTCTTCCTCATCCGTCACAAAAATCTTTCCACGGATCATTCCCATCCAGCAGGTATAATTAACGGTTCCTGTTTCTTCCGGCGTAAATTCAATTACATTTTCCCCCTCTGAAAACGTGTGCGAAATTCCGTACGCCCGCAGCACCATCCGGTAATTGCAACCATTCAGTGCTCCCTTCGGCACATCAATGATCCAGCGGACCGGAGTTCCTGCCTTTACCGTGATATTAGGGTATCGACCGCCGCTCAAGGTACTCCGCACAATCTGAACATCTGTTTTCTCCTCCGAGGCCGTCTCCGATTCGGATGAGGCAATCGATTCAGGCAGCGGTTCAGCTCCCATATTCGGTCCAGCCGAACGCAGAGTTTCTTCGACCTGGCTTCCTGCCGTCCCATCCAGAAGGCCCGATAAACTGAATCCCTGGGACAGCATCGCAAGCCCCAGAACCACTACCAGAACCGCCCCGATTTCCATGACCCGTTTCGTAAACCGTTTTCCAAGCAGCGATACAAACGAGCCCAGTCCCAGCATCAGTGGTACCGTTCCAAGACTGAACATAAACATAGAAAAAGCACCCGCCAGCGGATTTCCCGAAGCCAGCGCTACAATCTGCATCGACTGCAGCGGTCCGCACGGCATAAGCCCGTTCAACATCCCGACTACAAAAGGCTGTCGGTTGCCAGCCTTTTTCTGGTTTACCCTGCCAGCCAGAAACCGTGGGATCTGTGGGGTAAAACGCCGCAGTCCCGGAAAAATACCCAGCATATTGATTCCCATAAGAACCATGAAAATACCGGCAATGATTTTCAAAATACCCTGAAGAAAAAGCGAGATTCCCACACCGGAGCCTCCGCCGATCAGCATTCCTGCAAATCCTAAAATTGCACCGATCACCGTGTAGGAGATCACACGTCCCAGGTTATAGAGAAGCGCCGACCCCAAAATCGATGCTCCGTTTCCTGTCTCCGTCCGCTTCTGCTGGATACACTGTGACAGGTTGATTCCGCCGCACATGGCAATACAGTGTACCGAAGTTAAAAGACCGATCACAAACAGCATCCCATATCCCATTCGGGTATCCGCCAGCTGGCTTGGCACCAGCCGGTTCAGAATGCCCGAATTTTCAAGAAGCGCATAGAGTACCGCAATTACAATCAAAATATGAGCGGCTCTGCCCGGCTTCTGTTTGTTTCTGGCTTTTTCTGATAAAACCTCATATCCCGCGTCCCGGATCACCTGCTGGATCTCCTCCAATGTAATCCAGTCTGGATCGTAAACCAGATCGGCAGTACCATTCTGATAACTGACTCTGGCTGTCTCGATTCCTGCCGTATGGAGCAGAGCTGTTTCTATTTTATTCTGGCAGTTCACACAGGTCATGCCACCGATAAAAATCCTTGTTTTACTACGATTCATGCTTTCGCACCTCCTGACAGAGATACTAGCAGAAAAATGTGTGATTTTTATGTGGATTGTGAATGTCTGGTCACTTTCTTATTTAAAATTTATACCGCATCTGATACCAAGTCACATTCCCATGCACCGATTCCGAGATCCCCTCATTCACAAATCCAAACTTGGCATAATAGGCTATCAATTTTTCCTTGCACGTCAACACAAGTCCCTTCCTCCCCTGTTTTCTGGCATCCTCGATGGCGCACTGGAGCAACTGTCCCGCATAGCCATGTTTCCGGTATGCCGGGATCGTATTGACACCAAAAATCATCTGCCATGCGCCATTTTCATCGTGCATTTCTGCCCGTTCGTACATCTCATCCGTCAGATCCGGCTTGTCTGTGACGAAGCCGTCCACAAACGCAATCAGCTTTTCGTCTTCAAACATGAGCCAGAAATGATTTCCATAATACTTAATTCTCTCCGCAAACTCCTCTTTCGTTGCGGCTTCCGCTGCCGGAAAGCATTCTGCTTCCACGGCTGCAATCTGAGCCAGATCTGCTATTGTCGCTGTTCTTATCTCCACGATACCCTCCATTTATCCATCTGCATCTCTACACTTATTTCTATCCGTTTTATTATAGCAGGCTGCGGGCATAACTTGAAGATGCCCATGCAGATTTCCTCATTTATTGAAAACAAGCCAATGCATATAGTTTTCCCCATACACATCGGCTTATTTCACGCATCAGGTGGATCTCTCGATCCTGCCTTTTACTTCATATTCAACTATTTCCGCAGCTGTGCCAGGCGCTCCTGTACCTGTGCCATCATCTGGCGGTATTTCTCCAGCTTCTCACGCTCTTCGGCAATCTTTGCCTCCGGTGCGCGGCTGACGAATTTTTCATTACTTAACATGCCCTCGGAACGGGCAAGCTCTTTTTTCAGCTTCTCCTCTTCCTTGGTCAGACGCTCGATCTCCTTGTCCAGATCCACCAGCTCTGCAAACGGCATATAGATGGTTGCCTTTGCAGTCACAGCCGATACGGCATCGTCTGCGATTCCGCTCTTGTCCTTCTGAAGGACAACCTCGCTCGCATAGCCAAGAGTTGCGAAGAAGACACGGCTGTGCTCGAAGATGGCCAGAACTTCCGGATCCTCGGATACAACGTATACTTTTGCCTTCTTGCTCGGCGGTACGTTCATGGATGTGCGGACGCCGCGGATCGCGCGGACTGCATCCTTGATCGTCTCTACAGCTTTCTCCTCGTCTGCGAAATTCCACTCATCCTTGTACTCCGGCCAGGAAGAAATCATGATGGACGGTTCCTCATCCTGCAGATTGCAGAAGATTTCCTCGGTAATGAACGGCATATATGGATGCAGCAGTTTCAAGGACTGGATCAGAACCGTTTTCAGGGTCCAGAGTGCAGCTGCCTTGGTGGTGTCTTCCTCGGACCAGAGTCTCGGTTTTACCATCTCGATGTACCAGTCGCAGAACTCCTCCCAGATGAAATCGTAAACCTTCTGGAGGGCGATTCCCAGCTCGTACTTATCCATATTCTCAGTAACATCTTTTGCCAGCGTGTTGACCTTGGAGAGGATCCAGCGGTCAGCCATCTGCAGGTCAGAAAGCTTCACATCCGCTACCGGCGCTTTCTCGATGTTCATCATGATGAAACGGGATGCATTCCATACCTTGTTTGCAAAGTTACGGCTTGCTTCCACACGTTCCCAATAGAAGCGCATATCGTTGCCCGGTGCGTTACCGGTCATCAGGGTCATACGAAGTGCATCGGCGCCGTACTTGTCGATAACCTCGAGCGGATCGATACCATTTCCAAGGGATTTACTCATCTTGCGTCCCTGGGAGTCGCGTACCAGACCGTGGATCAGGACGGTGTGGAACGGCTCTTTGCCCGTCTGCTCCAGACCAGAGAATACCATACGGATAACCCAGAAGAAAATGATATCGTATCCGGTTACCAGCACGTCGGTCGGATAGAAATATTCATATTCCGGTGTATCCTTCGGCCAGCCGAGCGTGGAGAACGGCCACAGGGCGGAGGAGAACCAGGTATCCAGCGTGTCCTCATCCTGAT
>NZ_FR895020.1:53620-62167 GCF_000434655.1 Clostridium sp. CAG:43
TGCAGGTGGGTGCCGCCGCATTTCGGGCATACCGCCGGTGCACACTTGGCAACGGTCATCTCGCCGCAGTCATCACAATAATAAGCCGGAATCCGGTGTCCCCACCAGAGCTGACGGGAAATGCACCAGTCACGGATGCCCTCAAGCCAGTGCAGATAGGTCTTTCCGAAGCTCTCCGGAACGAATTTAAGTCTGCCGGATTTAAGTGCCTCTACCGCCGGTTTCGCCATCTCTTCCATCTTGACAAACCACTGCGGTTTTACCATCGGCTCTACGGTTGTGCCGCAGCGGTCGTGGGTACCTACGTTGTGGGAATGCGGAACGACTTTGACTAAAAGTCCCATTTTCTTCAGATCCTCTACCATGGCTTTTCTCGCCTCGTAGCGGTCCATGCCCTGATATTTGCCCGGTATGCTGATGGTTGCATCGTCATTCATGATGCAGATCTCTTCCAGGTTGTGGCGTTTTCCTACCTCAAAGTCGTTCGGGTCATGTGCCGGTGTGATCTTTACGCAGCCGGTACCGAACTCTTTATCTACATACTCATCCGCGATGACCGGAATCTCTCGGTCGGTCAGCGGCAGTTTTAACATCTTGCCTACGATATCCTTGTAGCGCTCATCCTCTGGGTTGACAGCTACCGCAGTATCGCCTAACAGCGTCTCCGGACGGGTGGTTGCGATCTCGACGAAACGTCCCTCTTCGCCGACGATCGGGTAATTGATGTGCCAGAAAAAGCCGTCCTGCTCCTCATGCTCTACCTCGGCATCCGAAATGGAAGTCTGGCAGACCGGGCACCAGTTGATGATACGGGATCCCTTGTAAATATAACCTTTTTCATACAGTCTGGTAAATACTTCCAGAACCGCCTCGGAACAGCCCTCGTCCATCGTGAAACGCTCGCGGTCCCAGTCAGCGGAGGAACCCAGCTTGTGAAGCTGTTTTACGATACGGCTGCCGTACTCTTCTTTCCACTCCCATGCTTTCTCCAGGAAGCCCTCACGACCCAGATCATGCTTGTCAATGCCCTGCTCTTTCAGCTTATTGATAACCTTAACCTCCGTTGCGATCGCCGCATGGTCGGTACCCGGCTGCCACAGTGCCTCATAGCCCTGCATTCTCTTGTAACGGATCAGGATATCCTGCATGGTGTTATCCAGCGCATGTCCCATATGAAGCTGTCCGGTAATATTTGGCGGCGGCATCACAATCGTGAACGGCTTCTTGCCGTTTCTGCGTCCGCGCTCTGCATCGGCGTGGAAATATTTGCTGTCCAGCCATTTCTGATACAGGCGATCTTCAATATCCGCCGGATTATATGTCTTTTCCAGTTCTTTCATTGATCGATTCTCCTTTTGTGTTTTAACTCATCAAATGCTGTTTATCCTCGCATTCTATCATGAACCACATCTTGTTTACCTTTATTTTGCGTAATTTCCGATGCAGTTTCTTACATCTGTTTCCGGACAATCTTGTACTCATCATCCGTCTGGTAGTACGGGCAGACAAAACGCTGGTTGCTTAAAAATGCCGCCATCTCGTCCTCATCCAAATCTGCCTCGCACAGATAATACCCATAATCATCGTCATAGACATAATTGCCGCACGTATCACAGCTTGTCAGCGGACCCTGTTTTTTCATCTGTTTTGTCCTTTCCGAAGCGCGTTTCCTATGAAAAAGAATGTGCCTTTTGTGTAATAGGGAATTCCAAGGAATTTCCTATGAAATGAAAAAGCCCCTTGCAGACATATCATCTGCAAAGGGCGTCATATACGCGGTACCACCTTAATTCAATCAGGATTTCCGCCCGCCGGTGTTTTCTTTGCACACATCCAGACTTTACCCCAATCCTCTTGATTCTATAACGGGAACTCCCGGGATCTCTTATCCACCACTCTCTTTCACAGCATTCCTAAGTCATAGCAGAACGCGGTTTTTCAGAAATCCGGCTCCGAAGCTACCTTCCACATCCGTTTCCCGGAACCGTCTCTCAACCTGCGCGGTTCTCTCTGTCAGGGCTTCTATGTGTACTCCTCTTCTTCACTGCCTTTCATTTTTCAGTTCCTTGTTATCATAGAGGTTTTTCAGGAAAATGTCAAGGTTTTCGGCACAGGTTGGTAAATTCTGATATATGCCCTGGCTCTTCCCACTTTAAAGACGCCCAGCTGTAACAGCTGCACAGCCCCTACTTCGGCAGCGTATCCTTATATTGTTGATACGTCCCATCCGTCACCAGCTTTGCGTATGCATCATATGCCTCCTGCAGATTCCCATACTTTTTATCATTCGAAAGATATTTCGTATACTGTTGTGGAGTTCGATGATCGGCGATTGCTACATAGTTACCAGCTGTATTCTTTCGAATAGCGGTAGTTGTTTCCGAAATATAAAACCTTCCATCTGCTGTACTGATAATAACCGGTATCTTCTTTCCTGCACCAACCGAATCTGACGATATATCTACAGATGTCCAGAATAAATATCGCTTCGACTTATCCTTCGCATCTCCCAGATAGGCCCAGGTTCCCTTTTTTAACAGGCTGTCCTCCTCAATCTTTGCCTGTATCTTTGGAAGCATATTGGATTTTGTACAGTTGGAATCAATTTCAAAATTGCTGTTATTACCCAGCATTTCCAATACGCCGCTGTTATTCAAGGGCGCATGCATATCACAATTGATATTAAACGTATATTTCTGTTCCGAACCGCCTGTACCATTTTTACCTTTCCAGTTAAAAAGCACTCCCGAATTTGGCTGATAGGAAACTTCACACTCCCCACCCGGAACCGGATAACCAATCCAGTTGGCCGTATCACCCTGATCATTATAATGCATCACTCCACCTATCGTCACCGGATCATGCGACTGCCATTTTGCTTTTTTCTGCTTCAGCTTTACAACCTTCACTTCATTCTCTGTATCCTCAATCATGACCGCTGCCATCACCTCTGCATAGGCAGAACGGACATTGGCAAGATCCGTGGCCTCCCGGCTGGCCTCCAGCTGCCTGGTGAAAATAGGAATAGAAATTGCAGCTAAAATGGCAACAATCGCAACGACTACCAAAAGCTCCGCCAGCGTAAAGCCCTTTTTCCTATTCTGTATATGAATTTCCATTCTTATCACCCACCTGTCACCTTTATCCCTTTTTTGTCTTATTCTATCACATGATTCTAAAAAATTCACGCAAAACGTTTTTCATCTGACGCACATTCCCATAAATCGAAAGAAGAGGCCTCCGCCTGCGGTTTTCACCGCAAAGCATCCGCCTCTTCCCCATTTCGCTGCTGTAATCAAATTCCTGCCGTCAATTAAAACAGCGGAACAACCGCTCCATCATACTTCGTCTCGATGAACTCTTTGATATCATCGCTTGTCAGGACTTCCATCAGAGCTTTTGTCTTGTCGCTCTCCTCGTCACCTTCACGGACTGCTACGACATTTCCGTATGTCTGGGCTGCCAGAGAGTCAGAAGACTCTACTGCCAGAGCATCGGTTACCTTTAAACCAGCCTCGATTGCGTAGTTGCCGTTGATAACTGCGATATCCGCATCCTGTAAGGAACGCGGAAGCTGTGCTGCCTCAAGCTCTACGATATCCAGGTTCTTCGGGTTCTCTGTAATATCATTGATGGTTGCGGTCAGACCTGCATCCTCTTTCAGTGTCAGAAGACCCTGATCCTGAAGAAGCAGAAGTGCTCTTGCCTCATTGGTTACATCGTTCGGCACAAGAACCTCTGCGCCGTCAGCCAGCTCATCTAAAGAATCGCTCTTGCCTGCGTAGATGCCGAATGGCTCATAATGGATTGCGCCTGCACTTACCAGATGAGTGCCATTCTCCTCATTAAAGGTATCGAGATATGGTTTGTGCTGGAAGTAGTTTGCATCCAGATCGCCGGACTCCAGTGCGTTGTTCGGCTGTACATAATCAGTATACTCTACGATCTCCAGATCGTAGCCCTTGTCTGCCAGAAGGTCTCTTGCAGCTTCCAGGATCTCAGCGTGCGGTGCCGGGCTTGCGCCTACTACCAGCTTCTCCAGATCGCCGTCTGCCTCTTTAGCCTCTGCGGTGCTCTCCTCTGCTGTCTCTGCAGCGGTCTCAGCAGTTGTCTCATTCGAGCTGGAAGAGCAGCCTGCTAAGGATGCAGCTGCCAGCAGTGCCAGGAATGTGGTTCCTAAGAATGATTTTTTCATAGTGATTTCCTCCTCTTTGTGTGTTTAAATTATAACTGTTCAGTACCTTCACAGTCACGCGCAAAAATCCATTAAAAATTGCCTACGGCAATGGGATTTTTGCCTGCTGGCCCATGTTTTCGTACGGTCAGCGCAGTAAATGCGCAGACCTACTGAACAGTTACTTTAAATTTATATTTCAGAAATGTCCTGCATCTGCCACAGACGATAGGCTGCATTTCATTTCTGTAAATATCTTATTAACGGATTCTCTTATCACTTCTTCTCGAACTCCGCGTAAAGATCTCCTGAATCAGCTGTGCGATAATAACCAGAATCACAACGGTAACCAGCATCATATCTGCCTGATAACGGTGGTATCCATATCGGATCGCCACATCGCCCAGACCGCCGGCGCCGACACAGCCTGCCATCGCGGAATATCCGAGGATTGTCGTGATCGAAATCGCCGCGCCGACTAACAGGGACGGCTTGGACTCCGGAAGCAGCACCTTGAAAATAATCTGCCAGGTTGAAGCGCCCATTGATTTTGCTGCTTCAATCACGCCTGCATCAATTTCCTTTAATGATGCCTCTACCATACGGCTGATGTACGGGAACGCCGCGATTACCAGCGGTACAACTGCCGCATTTGCTCCGATCGTCTTTCCCACGATCGCGCGGGTCAGCGGCATTACCATCGCTAACAGGATGATAAACGGCACCGAACGGAGCAGGTTGACAATCACGCCCGCCACTTTGTTGAACAGCGGCACCGGACGGATGCCGTCTTTATCGGTTACAACCAGCGCCACGCCGAGCGGGATGCCGATCAAGTAAGAAATCAGGGAAGAAAGACCTACCATATATAAGGTTCTCCAGGTCTCTTTTACAAGCATACTGACTGTCTTCGCATCAAATACCATCTTAGCGCACCTCCTCATAGGTCACACCGACCGTTTTTAAATAATTGCAGATACGCCCTGCATCCACCTCGTCCTCCGGGAGCTGCAGAAGCATCTGTCCCATCGCCTTGCCCCCAATATCGTGGGTATCCGCGAGAAGAATATTGACCGGAACCTTGCAGGCTAATACCATATTAGAAATAATTGGCTCCGAAGATTCCCGTCCATTGAAAATAACGCGGATCTGGCGCGCTCTGGCAAAGCTTGTCTTCTGCCCTGCCGTCTCTCCTAGAATCAGCTGCCGCCCAATCTCCGACTTCGGACCGGAGAAAATCTCTGATACCTTGCCAGACTCTGCAATGTGGCTGTGGTCGATGATCGCCACACGATCACAGATAGACTCAATAACTGCCATCTCATGGGTAATCACGATCACAGTAATACCGAGTTCGCGGTTAATCTTCTTAAGAAGCTCCAAAATCGATTTCGTCGTATTCGGGTCGAGCGCACTCGTCGCCTCATCGCAAAGCAGCACCTTCGGGTTCGTGGACATCGCGCGTGCAATCGCCACTCGCTGTTTCTGTCCGCCGGAGAGCTGTGCCGGATATGCCTTCATCCGTTCTTCCAGACCGACTAATTTTAAAAGCTCAGCCGCCCGTATCTTCGCCTCTGCTTTCGGGACACCGGCAATCTCCATCGGAAAGCACACATTCTGGAGTACATTTCTCTGTGCCAGAAGATTGAACTGCTGGAAAATCATCCCCATCGACTGTCTGGCTTTCCGAATCTCTGCCTCCTTCATCATCGACAGGTTCTGTCCCTCAAAAATAACCCGTCCCGCCGTCGGTGTCTCCAGATAATTGATACACCGGACCAGCGTACTCTTTCCTGCACCTGACAGACCGATAATTCCAAAAATCTCGCCCTTCAGGATTTCCAGGTTAATATCATCTAACGCGGTCACCGTTCCGTTCGTTGTCTGGAATTGCTTTCCCAGTCCTTCCAGGCAGATGATCGTTTCCTTTCTCTGCTCCATGGTCTTTTCCCCTCTCTTTTTCCGAATATACAGCATTGATACCCTGTCGCATAAAAGATGCCACTACTGTTTTCTGTCACAGGAAGCAGTTAGTGCCTTTTTGTGTCATAAGGAATTCCAAGGAATTTCCTATGACACAAAAAAGCCGCGAATCCAGTACGGATCGCGGCTTCCTATGCTATACTTACAGGTCTATCCGACCAGCCCGTTCCGTCTTTCATGCACACAAATATGACAGCACATCATACACATGCCGTTCATCATCATATTCATCTGCATGGCTTTACTCTGACGCATCGGACCTGTCCCCTTTCAGCTTATATTCCCTTATTCCTGATAGGAATTATTTGTTTATGAAGATACACCCATTTTCCGGTTTTGTCAAGTGTTTCCTGAATTTTTAAGAGCTATTTTTTAGAGCTATTTCACTCCTGCTCCGGTTTTCGCACAGCTTCTCTTCTTTTTGATGTCTGGAGTTCCCGTGCTTCTGCACGGCTACGGCGCAAATTTTCTCCTGGCATCTCCTGTTTCCGGCTGCGCCCTTTCTCACGCTCGCGGATGCGATCCGGCGTGCGGCTCTCAATGATATAGCGCGGGCGGTGCTTCGACTCCAGATAAATCTTTCCGACATACTCTCCGACGATTCCGACCGAGAGAAGAAGCAGTCCGCCGATAAACCAGAGCGATACCATCATGCTCGCCCAGCCGGTGATCGTATTGCCCCGGAAGAAATCAACCACCGCCCAGATAAGGAATCCAATACTGACAAAAAATGCCGCAATTCCCATGAACGTAATCATCCGGATCGGCTTCGTGCTCAGCGAAGTGATGCCCTCGATCGCAAAAGCCAGCATCTTTTTCAGCGGATATTTGCTCTCCCCTGCTGCCCGCTCTTTACGGTCATAATATACCACATCGGACGGATAGCCGATCATCGGGACAATCCCGCGCAGAAACAGATTGACCTCCGAAAATTCCGCCAGCCCTTCCAGTGCCCTCCGGCTCATCAGGCGGTAATCCGCATGATTATACACGGTGTTCGCTCCCAGCGCATTCATAACCTTATAAAATCCCAGCGCAGTTGTACGCTTAAAAAATGTATCCGTCGCCCTGTGGAGGCGCACACCGTACACGATGTCACAGCCAGCCATATACTGCTCGATCATCGCGTCGCATGCGTCCACATCATCCTGCAGATCGGCATCCATCGAGATCGCCGCGTCACACCGCCGTCTCGCCGCCTCAAAAAGCCCGGCTAAAAGCGCGTTCTGATGACCGCGGTTGCGGCTCAGCTTCACACCTGCAAACCGCTCGTCCTTCTCATGGAGTTCCTCGATTAGCTTCCATGTTCTATCCTTCGAACCGTCGTCTACCATCAGCACCCGGCTTCCCGGATGAATCCGGCGTCTGCGGGTTAAATCATCTAATTTTTTACCTAAAAATTCTGCCGTCAATGGCAGAACTTCCTCTTCGTTGTAGCAAGGCACCACGATATAGATAACCGGTGCATTTCTCATACTGTCATCTCCTGCCCGGGTCACTGTCCCTTCTATGCAGACAAGTCCCCTCGTATTTTCAAAAGCAGGTTTCCAGATACAGGTATCTTGCCAGAATCCCCCTGCAGCTGAAATCTGCTTTTTCCGTATTTTCCTATTATATAGGAACTACATTAAAAAGAAAAGTAAATTTTTGACACATCCACCCGATTCCGGTATAATAGAATGGATATTTTTATCACTTTACTATTACTCGCCACCTAAAGAGGTGGGAGTCTTCTCGCCTGAGAAAAAAATCAAAAAAAGCCATCTATCAGGAGGTATTCATATGTCAAAAACCGAAAAAGCAAAGGTATATTTTACAGATTTCCACACCATTGCATTTGGCGACGGTCTCCCTACCAAATTAAAAAAACTGATCCGTAAAGCCGGGATCGGTTCCATCGATATGGATGGTAAATTTGTCGCTATCAAGATGCACTTTGGTGAACTTGGAAATATCAGTTATCTGCGTCCTAATTATGCCAAAGCCGTTGTTGATGTCATTAAAGAGCTGGGCGGCAAACCATTTTTAACAGACTGCAATACGATGTATCCAGGCAGCCGCAAGAATGCGCTCGAGCACCTGGAATGCGCCTGGGAAAACGGATTTACCCCGTTGACTGTTGGATGTCCAATCATCATCGGTGATGGATTAAAGGGCACCGATGACATCGCTGTTCCGGTGGCCGGAGGCGAATACATCAAAGAAGCTAAGATCGGCCGCGCCGTCATGGACGCCGATGTCTTTATCAGCCTGACCCATTTCAAGGGACATGAGATGACCGGCTTCGGCGGTACGATCAAAAATATCGGCATGGGCTGCGGTTCTCGCGCCGGTAAGACCGATCAGCACAGCAGTGGAAAACCACACGTCAAGGAAAAGCTCTGCCGAGG
>NZ_FR895020.1:62176-76363 GCF_000434655.1 Clostridium sp. CAG:43
CTGCCGCCGCTGTCAGAAGGAATGTGCCAACGGCGGTCTCGTTTTCGATGAAGCCTCCAGAAAAATGCACGTGGATGCTGAGCACTGCGTCGGCTGCGGACGGTGTCTCGGCGCCTGCAATTTTGACGCAATCGAATTTGACAACAACGCAGCCAACGAGCTGTTAAACTGCCGTATGGCGGAATACACAAAAGCCGTTGTGGATGGACGTCCAAACTTCCATATTTCCCTGGTCGTTGACGTCTCCCCGAACTGCGACTGCCACGGTGAAAATGACGTACCGATCCTTCCAAATCTTGGTATGTTTGCTTCTTTCGATCCGCTGGCACTCGATCAGGCCTGTGTGGACGCCTGTCTGGCCGCTGCTCCGATGCCGGGCAGCCAGCTTGCAAAACATCTTGCTGATCCGGATTTCCACGATCACCATGACCATTTCACAAATTCCACACCAGAATCTGAGTGGAAAAGCTGCCTGGCACACGCGGAGAAGATCGGTCTGGGAAGCCGGGAGTATGAATTGATCACACTATAATAACATCAACCCTATCTGCCAGCTGTGCCGCCGGTCTTTTTGCGGCCGCAGAGCTGTGAAAAACGGAGCCGCCCCGGTCTTTTCTGCCGGTCGGCTCCGTTTTATGCTCTTCTTTATTTCTGAATCCAGACACCATTCGCATCGACTCTATATCCGTCCGGTGTCGTTCCATTGACAAACAATGCTCCGTCAGCACTCACATAATACCAGTATCCATTCGTCTGAATCCAGCGGCTCTTCGCCATAGCCCCGCTTTCGGTATAATAATGCCAGGAGCCGTTTACCATCTGCCAGTCACGCGCCATCCACGCATCTGCATGGAAATAGTATGTCTCCCCCTTGATCAGGAGACTCTCATTTGCCGCGTAGGTTCCGTTTGCTTTCAGGTATTTCCATTCATTTCCAAACTGCTGCCACGCACCGTCGCCCTGAGCAGCTGTATTGCCAGATCCAGAGCTACCCGGTCCACCCTGGCTGCCGGAAGACGAGGTATTTGTACTGGTCGTATTGCCGGACGGCTTGCTGGAATTTGACGTACTGTTATCCGCCGCATTCGATACCGAGGTGTTCGTGCCAGCCGGTGTGCCGGATGCGCTTCCCGCCACCGCAAAACCATAGTCCAGCAGCTTCTTCGTATCGTCATAATGAGTCTGCGAACTCTTTAAAATAACTGCAATCAGGCGCACGCCATTACGCTCTGCACACGTTACCAGCGTGTTGCCTGCCAGGGAGGTATAACCGGTCTTTCCGCCTATGATTCCCTCATAATACTGGGAATTTGCCGGATTGAGCATCTTATGTCCCATCGTAAGCGTCCGCACCGTCGGCACGCTGGCAGTCGCCGGGAAATCGTAATGCAGGGTCGATGCAACCTGACGCACCGTCGCATTATTGAATGCAGCATTTGCAATCAGCGCCATATCATGTGCGGTTGTAAAATGGTTCGCATTGTTCAGACCGTTCGGGTTTGCAAAATGCGTATGCGTGCATCCTAAGGACGCTGCCTTCTCATTCATCTTATCCGCAAACGCGCTGACACTGCCGGACACATGCTCCGCCAGTCCGTTTGCCACCTCATTTGCCGATTTTAAAAGCAGACCATAGAGACAGTCCTTAACCGTAAAGGTATCACCCGCCTTGACCTGCAGCGTCACCGCGCCCGATTCCAGATTCGAAACTGCCGTCTGGGAAAAGGTTACCGTATCACTCAGATTACAGTTTTCCGCTACCAGAAGCGCCGTCATCAGCTTCGTGATGCTGGCTGGATAATACTGCGTATCCGCATTCTTGGAAAACAGGAACTGGTTGTGCGTCGCATCATAGAGCACTGCGCCCTGCGCTGCCACCGTCGGCTGAGCTGCATTCTGTGAAGTAACCGTTGCTCCCGAAGAAACTGCGCCGGAGACCGTGCCTCCTGCCGCCTGTCCCGGACCGGTCGCCCCGTCTGTCGCAGCAAATGCCGTCCATGACACAGACATCATAAGTGCCATTCCCAGGCAGAGGGAACGCACGGATTTTTTCCATTTATTCATCGTATATTGTCCTTCCTGTATGTATTTTCGCTTTTCTCCTACCCGCCAGCTCCCGCAAACGTAAAGTTACGTTCACTCATTGCGCGGACTTTAACGGATTTTGCCAGTGCTGCGCAGGTACAAATCATGCAAATCTGTCTTACATTTTACTTCATTTTAAGCGACAATACAAGTTGAAAGGAAAATTTGAAATTATTACAGATACTTCTTCCGCAGATCCGCCCCACTCTCTGCCGACAGATACGCCGGTGCCACATCAAAGACGGTCTTGCAGCCCTTCTGGCCTTCCTGGTTCATCTTGTATGCCGCGCGTGCGTATGCCACGATGATGGAGGAAGTAAATTCCGGGTTGGAATCCAGCTTTAAGCTGTACTCGATGATATGGTGGTTCTCTTTGTTCCAGCCGGTCTTGCCGCTGCGGAGTACGAAACCACCGTGCGGGAGACGGTTGTGATCGCGTTTCAGTTCTTCTTCGGTGATGAAATGAACCGTTGTGTCATAATCAGAAAAGTAGTTCGGCATGGTCTTGATCTCATTCTCGATCTTTGCCTGATCCGCGCCCTCTTCTGCCACAACAAAGCACTCTCTGGTGTGTTTTTCGCGGGTGGTCAGCTCTGGGCTGCTGCCGCTTCTGACTGCCTCCAGTGCACTCTCAACTGGGATTGTGTACTGTCTGGCATCCTTGACGCCCTCGATCCGGCGGATCGCATCGGAATGTCCCTGGCTGACGCCCTTGCCCCAGAATGTATAATTTTCGCCCTCCGGCAGGCATGCAGCTGCATAGAGACGGTTCAGGGAGAACATACCCGGATCCCAGCCAACGGAGATGATGCCAACCTTTCCGGATTTCTGTGCGGACTCATCGACTGCTGCGAAATGCTCTGGAATCTTTGCATGGGTATCGTAGCTGTCCACTACGTTAAACCACTGTGCATATTTCGGGGTCTGGACCGGCAGATCCGTAGCCGAACCGCCGCAGAGAATCAAAACGTCGATCTCGTCTTTCTTCGCCTCTGCCTCATCTACATGATAAACCGGTACGCCCTCGGTCAGGATCTTGACCGTTTCCGGCGCACGCCGTGTAAATACTGCTTTCAGTTCCATATCCGGATTCTGGCGGATCGCACACTCCACGCCGCGTCCCAGATTTCCATATCCTAAAATTCCAACTCGGATACTCATAGATATTCCTCCTAAGGGTACAAAATTTGCCACGGATCCGGCTCTATTTTCCAGCTTACGTGATCCGATTTTACTTAAAAATTTCAAGTGTTCCCATTATACACTAGATCCGCCCGTTTTTCAATATAGGTGAGTTCACGCGTACAGGATACAAATTCTCATTTAATTCTCAACGAAAGCCTTATTCCAGCTCCTTCATTCCGGTATACAGCTCAAAATACCGCCCTTTCTGCGCCAGCAGATCTTCATGGTCGCCGCGCTCAATGATCTGCCCGTGCTCCAGCACCATGATTGCATTGGCGTTGCGGACTGTCGAAAGCCGGTGGGCGATGACAAAGGTCGTCCGGTCCGCCATCAGCCGGTCCATGCCGTGCTCGATGTGCTTCTCCGTCCGCGTATCGACCGAACTCGTCGCCTCATCCAGAATCAGGATCGGTGCTTTAGAAACTGCTGCCCGCGCAATGTTTAATAGCTGGCGCTGTCCCTGGCTTAAGTTTGCACCGTCGCCCTCCAGCATCGTGCCATACCCATCCGGCAGACGCATGATAAAGGAATGCGCCGATGCCGTTTTTGCCGCCTCAACAACTTCTTCATCCGTGGCATCCAGCCGCCCGTATCGAATATTTTCCCGTACCGTGCCGGTAAAAAGATGCGTATCCTGCAGAACCATCGCGATATTTTCCCGCAGCTCCTTCCGGTGCATCCGGCGGACATCGACGCCGTCCACCGTGATCGAGCCGCCCTGTATATCATAAAAACGGTTGATCAGATTCGTGATCGTCGTTTTTCCGGCTCCCGTCGAGCCGACAAAGGCGATCTTCTGTCCCGGCTTCGCATAGAGCGAAATATCCTTCAAAATCACCTGCCCCGGCTCATAGCCGAACGTCACATGGTCAAGCACCACCTCACCGCGGATCGGCGCGATCGAAACCGCATCCGGCGCATCTGCCGCCTCCGGTTCCGCATCCAGCACTGAAAACACGCGCTCCGCGCCTGCCAGCGCCGAAAATACGTTTCCAACCTGCATGGAAAGCTCGTTGATCGGTCTGGAAAATTGCCGCGAAAAGCCTAAAAATACGGTCAGTCCACCGACATCAAAGTTCCGGAACACACAGAGCAGACCGCCAATGCAGGCTGTCAGTCCATAATTTAACTGGCTTAAATTATTCATGACCGGTCCCATCACACCGCCGAAAAACTGTGCCCGGATCTGTTTTTCTTTCAGATCCGCATTGAGCCATCCAAATTCTTCCTCTGCGATCTCCTCATGGCAGAATACCTTGACGACCTTCTGCCCCTGCACGGTCTCCTCAATATAGCCGTTCATCGCGCCAAGCGCCGCCTGCTGGGCAGAGAAATATTTCTGGCTCCGTCCGGCAACAAATTTACCGGCACGCAGCATCACCGGCATCATAGCAAGCGTAATCACCGTCAGCCACACGTTCGTGTAAATCATCAGGACCAGCGTTCCCACAATACTGAGTGCGCCGGATAAAAGCTGCACCAGCGTACTGCTGAGCATCATGCCGATCGTATCCACATCGTTTGTAAAACGGCTCATCAGATCGCCGTTGCTGCCGGTATCATAAAACCGAAGCGGAAGCGTCTGCATATGGTTAAACAGCTCTTCCCGCAGCCGCTGCAGCGCGTTTTGCGCCACCTGCAGCATGATGCGCGACTGCATATAGGCAGCGGCAACGCTGACTAAATAAACCGCTCCCATCACGCACAGGGAACGGAACAGCCCCGCCACATCGCCCCGGCTTCCATCTAAAGGCACAATATACCGGTTGATGATCGGGCGCAGCATATAGGCGCCCGCCAGATTTGTCACCGTCCCCAGGATCACACAGAAAAAGGCGACTGTCATCGCCATCCGGTCGCGTTTTAAGTATGAAAGCAGGCGCAGCATCGTCTGACCGCCCGCCTTGGGCTTTCCGCCCTTCATGACCGCCATCCGTTCCGGTCCCCGGCGGCGTTTCGGCGCGTCGGCTATGCGGCTGCCATATCGGCGTTTCAGGCTTTCAATCTGTTTTTCATCCATCATGCCATCACCTCCCCGTCTGCCCGTTTTCCATATTGCGTCTCATAGATCTCCCGGTACGCCTCACAGGATGCCAGCAGCTTCTCCTGCGTTCCCTCTCCGATAATCCTGCCGTCCTCAAGGACGAGAATCCGATCCGCGTATTCCAGCGAACTCAGCCGCTGTGCGATAATAAATTTCGTCGTATCTTTCAAATCTTCCCGGAATGCCGTCCGGATCGCCGCCTCCGTTGCCGTATCGACCGCACTGGTGCTATCGTCGAGAATCAGGATCTTCGGCTTCTTTAAGAGTGCCCTTGCGATGCACAGCCGTTGTTTCTGACCGCCGGATACATTGACGCCGCCCTGTCCCATCTCCGTTTTGTAGCCTTCGGCAAACGAATTCACAAAGGAATCTGCCTGCGCATACACTGCTGCCCGCCGCACTTCTTCCTCCGTCGCCGTCTCATCACCCCAGCGCAGGTTTTCCTCGATCGTGCCGGAAAACAGGACGTTTTTCTGTAAAACCATGCCAACGCCGTCCCGGAGATTTTTCAGGGAATACTCCCGCACATCGATACCATCCACCCGCACACTCCCCTCTGTCACATCATAGAGGCGGGGAATCAGCTGTACCAGCGACGTTTTTCCGCTTCCGGTCGCACCGAGGATGCCGATCGTCTCCCCCGGCTCTGCCGTCAGGCTGATGTGGGATAGAACCGGCTCACCGCCTTCGCGGTAGGAAAAGGAAACATCCTTAAATTCCACGCGTCCTTTCTCAACCTTCCGGTCCTTCTGTGATGCATTTTCATCTCTCAGATCAATCGGCTCATCCAGCACCTCATCGATTCGCCGGATGGACGCCATCGCGCGGGAACTCTGCAAAAATACCATTGAGAGCATCATAAGTGACATCAGAATCTGTACAATGTAGGTCGTAAATGCCGTCAGATCCCCGACCGCCATTCGTCCGCCGATAATCAGGTTTCCGCCGAACCAGACAACTGCCAGTGTCGTCACATTCATCGCGAACATCATGACCGGCATCGTCGCAATTACGATCTTTAGCGCCCGCAGCCCTGCCTCCTTGAGCTCCCGGTTCGTGTCGGCAAACCGCTTTTCCTCGTAGTCTTCCCGCACAAAGGATTTCACCACCCGCACGTTCGTCAGCACCTCCTGGATGCCGCTATTGAGCGTATCCAGCGCTTTCTGCATGGCTGTAAACCGCGGGTAGGCAGTCCGTAGGATCCAGACGATCGCCGCCGTCAGAAGCGGAATCACCACCAGGATGACAGCTGCCAGTTCCGCATTCATCCAGAACGCCATCACAAGCGCCCCCAGGAACATGCCCGGCGCGCGCAGCATCATCCGAAGTCCCATCATAATCAGGTTCTGTACCTGCTGGATATCGTTCGTCAGACGGGTTACCAGCGATCCCGTGCTGAACGTATCGATATTTTTAAATGAAAACTGCTGCACTCTGGCAAATAAGTCGCGGCGCAGATCGCTGGTAAAGGAAATCGACGCCTTCGCTGCAAAATATGCCCCCAGAATGCCGCCTGCCGCCATCAAAAAGGAGGTAATCGCCATCACAAATCCCATTTTGAGAATGTATCCACCGTCTTTCTGCGCCACGCCATGGTTAATAATCATCGACATAAATTTGGGCAGCAGAATCTCACCCAGCACCTCCGTTACCATCATGAGCGGTCCCAGAATAAAGGCGCTCTTATATGGCAGTATATATGATTTGTATCGTTTCCATTGCTTCACGCTTTTTCCTCCTGCCCGTTATTTCTGCAAATTTTTTTATGGATTCTGTTCAAACAGCTCCATCAGTTCATTCTGGCTCAAATCGCCCAGTGAAACCATTCCCTCTGAAACCACCTGCGCCGCCAGCGCAAGTTTCGCATTCTGCAGCTTCAAAAGATTTTCTTCTATCGTATCCTTTAAGATCAGTTTGTATACCGTGACCGGCTTTTCCTGCCCGATCCGGTACGCGCGGTCGGTCGCCTGGTTCTGCGCTGCCACATTCCACCACGGATCGTAATGAATCACGATATCCGCCGCCGTCAGGTTGAGTCCCGTTCCCCCGGCTTTCAGGGAAATAAGGAACACCGAAACCTCATCCGAGGCAAACGCCTGCACCATCCGGCTGCGTTCTTCCTTCGGGGTCGCGCCGACCAGAAGATGGGACGAAATGCCCTCCTGTAAAAGGCGTTCCCGAATCCGCTCCAGCATCGAGGCAAACTGGGAAAAGAGCAGGATCTTATGTCCCGCCGCAGACGCCGATGCGATCAGCGAAACACAGGTCTCCAGCTTCGCCGATTCCCCCGTATAATCTTCAAAACAGAGTGCCGGATCGCAGCAGATCTGGCGCAGCCGCATGAGCTGGGAAAGCACTTCCAATTTTCCATTACCCGACCACGCGCCGCCAGCCAGCGCCTCTTTCAGTTTCAACGCCGACGCCGTATAAAGCTTCTGCTGCCGCCCCGACGCCGCCGAATAAACGATCCTCTCTTCCTTGCCCGGAAGCTCCCGCAGCACATCCTTTTTCAAGCGGCGCAGGACAAACGGTCCCGTCATCCGCCGCAATGCCGTCAATGCTTCCGGATCCTGATTTTTCACGATTGGCAGCTCATACCGCTCACGAAACTTCCGGTAACTGTATAAAAATCCCGGCATCAGGAAATCAAAAATGCTCCAAAGCTCGCTGAGCCGGTTTTCCACCGGCGTTCCCGTCAGGGCGAAACGGGCATTCGCCGAAATCTCCTTTACCGCCTTCGCTCCCTGTGTCTTTGCATTTTTAATGACCTGCGCCTCGTCAATAATCTCATATTCAAACGTGCGTCCCAGATACGCCGCCCGATCCCGTTTCAACAGATCGTAGGACGTGATGATCACCTGCGCCCCCTCAGACGCCTCCATCCGCATCTGCTCCTCCAGCTGTTCCTGCCGTTCTTTCGCCGTCCCGGCAATCAGAAGCACGCGGATCCCCGGCGAAAACCGGGCAAATTCCTGTCCCCAGTTGTAGACGAGCGACGCCGGGCAGACGATCAAAGACGGAAGAGGTAATTCTGACCCACTGCCTTCATTTCCAGCCGCTTTCTGCTCGGTTTTTTCCTGATAAAATGCCGTCAGAAGCGCAATCACCTGCAGCGTTTTTCCCAGTCCCATATCATCTGCCAGAATCCCGCCGAAATGATACCGCGCCAGCGTCCGCATCCACGTATATCCGATCTTCTGGTATTCCCGCAGCGTCTTTTCCAGCACCGCCGGAACCGCATAGCTGACACTCTGCGCCGTTTTTAGATCGCGCACCATCATCCCGTAGGCTTCATCCCGCTGAAACAGTTTCATCCTGCCGTCGCCCGAGAGACTGTCCAGATAAAAAGCACGGTAGGCAGGTATCTTCGCCTCCCCCGCCTGAAATTCACTCTTTGTCAGTCCCAGATCCGCAGTCAGGCTGTCAAGCGCCTGCAGGCCGCCGCCCGAAAGCTGCAAAAATTCGCCATTTTTCATGCGGTAATATTTCTTTTTTTGGCGGTATTCACTGAGTACCTGCAAAAGCTCCGCCGGGTCGATTCCCGCCGTCTCAATCTTCAGATCCAGCCAGCCGCCTCCAAGAGAAACTCCCATCGACACTTCCGGCGGGGGCAGGACGCGCAGATGGCGAACAGACTCTGACAGCCATACCTCGCCCACCTCCTGAAACTGCGGCATTCCCTCGCTCAGAACCTGGTACAGTGCTTCTTCATCCCCGCGGATCACCAGCTCGCCGCTCTCATCCTCCCAGTAAGAGAAGTACCGCGTGATCAGGCGGCTGATATAAAATTCCGCCGGTACATCCCGGCAGATCTCCCGCGGAACATGCTCGTCCGCCAGCGGCGAAAACGTAAAATCTCCATAGGAAAGCGTCGGACGCAGACGCAGCTCGTCCGGCGAATCACTGTCAAACTCAAACCGGGCTTTCAACGCCTCTGGGCGGTATTTCTCCCAATCGATCTCCGTGCTCTGCAAGATCCCAAGTGCCTCCATGCCTTCCAGCACCCGCGCATAAAAGAGCGGAATATCCCGGCTTCCAACCAGCAGCTCCCGCTTCTCTTTCCGGCTTCCGCACTCTCTTCCGCCCTGTTCCATCTGCTCCAGAAAAACGCCCATCGTTTCTGTATACAGTTCACTGCATCCAAACAGATGCAATCCATCTGCCACATACAGACGCTGTTCTCCCCGGAACGAAGTTAGAGCCGATGGAACCGTAACCGCAATTCCATCGCCCCTTGCTTCCACCTCCACCGGGAAACGCGGATCCTTGCGCTCAACCCGGCACACACGTTCAGCACCTTTCTCGTCCTCCGTCTGGACTTCTTTTCCCTCTAAAAGATCAAACAGCCGATCCCTCGCTGCAGATCCCAGCGTTAACGCCCGCATCACCGGAAGCGGCAGCCCCGCATGACCGCGCATCTCCTCATAATGGCGTATGTAGGCGTCCGCCTCCTCCAGCAGAAGATCTAAAAATGGGCGGCTTTCCGGCGCAAAGGCAGACGGGACGTGTTCAAACGCCATGCCTTTTCCGTATTCCACCCGTTTTCCGCTGTGAACCGCCTGTGCAAATTCCAGCAGGTTTTTCACAATATACCGTTTTTCCCGTCCGATCCGTGCCTCCAAAAGCACTTCGCCGCGCCGGATCTGTAAATAGGGATGCAGATAGACCGGTTCCCGCTCTTCCTCGCCCAGAATCCGCGCTACTTCCCGGTTCGTGTACTCCCGGATCATCATCCGGATCTCCGGCGAAGTCGAAACCGGCAGTGTATGCTCGGCTTTCTGCTGGCGGGCAAACGCCTCCTGAAGCGCTTTTGCATGCACGCAGGGACCCCGGAATGAATTTCCCTCCGCACAAGAACAAGAGTAGTCATAGATCTGACTACCCTTGATAAAAATTCTTGTCTGATATACCTTTGTCTCATCCTCAATCTGTCCCTGTACCCGTACTTCGCCCTTCCAGAAGGTATCTACGGACATTTTTATTATTTTCATGAGGATTCCTCCATATTACAGATTACATGTGTTCCGGCGATTCCATTCCAAGCAGATCCATACAGGTATCCAGCACCCGCTTGGTCAGCGTGATCAGGCTGATAAAGGCTGCCTGCTTCGCTGCGTCCTCCTCGGAGAGGATCTTATTTTCCAGATAGAATGCATTGAACGCATCCGCCACTGCCGCCATGTATTGGCAGAGCTTATGCGGCGCCGTCTCGTAGAATGCAGATTCTGTCACCTCGCCGAAACGGCAGAGCGCCATCTGAAGTGCTTTCTCTGTCTCGCTCTCAGCCGGACGGATCGGAACCACTTTAGCATCCGCACCGCGCAGTTCCTTGTATTTCTCCAGAATGGACTTGATGCGGACGATCATATACTGGATATGTGGACCTGTATTTCCCTCAAAGGAAATAAAGCGGTCTACATCGAAAATGTAATCTTTGGTCGCCTGATTCGAAAGATCGGCATATTTAAGTGCCGCCAGACCGACAATCTCCGCCGTGCGTGTCATCTCGTCCGCCGGAACCTTCTGCTTCTCCTGAATCTTCTCATATACCTTCTCATCGATATTCTTGATCAGGTGCTCCAGACGCATAACACCGCCCTCACGTGTCTTGAACGGACCACCGTCCTTGCCGTTCATCGTACCGAAACCCAAGAAGATCATCGGCGTATCTTCTTTGACGATGCCCGCCTTCTTCGCCACACGGAATACCTGGATAAAATGAAGCTCCTGGCGCTTGTCTACGACGTAAATGTAGCGGTCTGGATGGAAATCCTGCTCACGTTCGATGATCGTCGCCAGATCGGAAGTCGCATACAGCGCCGCACCATCGGATTTGCGGACGATACAAGGCGGATATTCCTTCGCATCCCCTTCCTGTGCGATATCGACAACCAGCGCGCCATCGCTCTCATAGGCGAGACCTTTTTTCTGTAAATCCTCGATCAGTCCCGGAATATATGGCTGCGCATCGCTCTCGCCCTTCCAGAGGTCGAACGATACATTTAAATTGCCATAGTTCTTTTTCAGATCCTTCAAGGACACGTTCATGATATGCTTCCAGATCGCATGGAACGGTGCATAGCCACTCTGCAGTTTGAAGGTTGCCTGCTGTGCCCGCTCACGGAATGCCGCATCTACCTTGGATTTCGCGCTCGCTGCCGGATAGATATCCTCCAGCTCGGAAATCGTAAACGGCGGCTCCGACGGATACTCGCCGGTATAATCCGGGTCAAAATATACCAGATCCGGCTGACGGTCATGCAGCTCCTCGATGATCAGTCCCATCTGCAATCCCCAGTCACCCAGATGCACATCGCTGATGACATGGTGTCCCATATAGCGGCTGATGCGCTTGATGCTCTCTCCGATGACCGCGGAACGTAAGTGTCCGACATGCAGTGGTTTTGCTACATTGGCTCCGCCGTAATCGATGATGATCGTCTCCGGCTTCTTAGCTGCGTTGAGACCCAGCTTTTCATCCTCTGCCACCTGCTGTACATAGGATGCCAGGTAGCACGGATTCAGGCGGATATTGATAAATCCAGGCATCACGGCGTTGATCTCAGAAAACATCTTGCTTCCGGCTGTCTTTTCCACCACCTCATTGGCAATATCGATCGGTTTCTTTTTATACGCTTTGGCAGCTGCCATCGCGCCGTTACACTGATACTCGCAGAGATCCGGGCGGTTTGATACCGTCACGCGGATATACTTCTCATCGTACCCGCAGCCGGTAAACGCCGGTTTCAGTTCTTCCACGATCAAATCTAAAATCGTTTTCATACTAGATTCCCTTTCATAATTTATATCGCATATTTTCAAGAATGCCTCTGCATTCTTGCTGCGAGATGCGCGTCATGCAAAGCATGACATATTTCTTTTGCGCATCTTAAGCAATCCTGCCGGAGGCTATATCAGATGGGAGACCCGCTCCCACCACTGATACTAATTTGCTCCTCGCCACCTGAAGAGGTGGGAGTCATCTCTCATCTGATATATCCTTCCGCATTGCCTTTTTCACATCCTTGCGGAACTGCTTCCAGGCATCCTCATGATCCACGAAATACTTCGGGCACGCCTTTCCAGTCACGTCATAATGACGGATCACATCTTTCGGACTTAAATCGAGCTGCTTGCACAGCCATGCAGTCAGTTTTACCAGCGAGTCATACGTCTCGTCTGTGAACTTTCCGTCTGCCGCCGGATGGCAGCACTCAATCGAAACAGTGTCCGCATTCCTCTCATTGGAGGCATATGCCTTCTCCCCGACCGGAACGCACTCGATGATCTCGCCGTCCAGACCGATCACGAAATTGCTGCTGACGGAAACGGTGTTACTGCCGCTCTGATCTTTCAATCCCTCAAAATAATCATGGTTCTGCTGTGCCGTCGTCCCAGGATTTGCCACATAGTGAATCACGATCCCGTTGATGACCGGGATATTCGTCCCCGGTCTGGAATATCGGTTGACCGTGAGAAGCTGCTCATCAACCCAGTTTGGCATCTTGATCGTGGACGGATCGATCAGCTTGCGGATCATTTTCCCGCGCAGCGTCCAGCCTGTTCCCGCACCCAGGAGGAAAATAAGCAGGCACAAAAACAGCCGCATCATCACACGGCGCTTCTTCTGCTGCCTCGTCCGCTCCCGGCGGATTGCCGTCTGCCTGCCAGATGTACGCCTCTTCCTGCCACCAGATCTGCGCCCCGGCTCATCCTCTTCCCCCAGACGCAGACGGTCTTCTCTTCCGTTCTCCATATTTATCACTCCCCATGAGCACCGTTCACTCCGAACCCGCTCTCTGAGATGAACCAACGGACGCGTCATAGACGCCTCCCCGATATGTTAAGCAAAAAAACTGTTGTAAAATCTCGACGTTTCCTCCGGATCTTACAACAGTTTCTCTGCTTGCTACTGTTCATGCGCTGCATAACCAGCAAAGGAAAATGCCTGCCACAAACAGTAATCTCTGTTTCCAGTCAGAAACCTGTCAGTGACACGACTGCCTCCCCACAAGGGTACAAACGGTATCGTGAAGACCTTTCTGACGTATATGTTATAACTTAGACTCTGGACAGATATTCACCAGTACGTGTATCGATCTTGATCTTATCGCCCTGGTTTACGAATAACGGTACATATACAGTAGCGCCAGTCTCTACAACTGCCGGTTTGGTAGCGCCTGTAGCGGTATCGCCCTTGAAGCCCGGCTCTGTATCTGTGATCTCAAGCTCTACGAACAGCGGCGGTTCTACGGAGAATACCTTGCCGTTGTAAGAACAGATCTTGCACATCTCGTTCTCTTTTACGAACTTGAGTGCGTCGCCGATTGTCTCCTGGTTTAAAGCTACCTGCTCATATGTGTTTACATCCATGAAGTTGTATAAGTCGCCATCGGAATACAGATACTGCATATCAACTCTGTCGATTCTGGCAGACGGGAACTTCTCGGTCGGACGGAAGGTTTTCTCTACAACGCCGCCATTCATTACGTTCTTAATTTTAGTACGAACGAACGCAGCTCCCTTTCCCGGTTTTACGTGCTGAAATTCCATGATCTGGTATACGTTGCCATCAATCTCCAGTGTGATGCCGTTTCTAAAATCGCCCGCTGATATCATAAATGATGCTCCTCCTTGAAAATACTCGCTTTATCTTTTTTATTTTATACTATAAAATCTTCTTTTTCAACTACTTTTTTGAAAACGCAGGGCACATCATGTCAATTCCGCCCCTTATTTTTCTAAAATTGCCGATATTTTTTCTGAAAACAACTGATTTTCCACCGTTTCCGGCACTCCTGTCAGCATCCAGTTCTGCCGCCTGGCAAGCTCTTTCAAACCGTTCAAAAACACCCGGCTACAAACTTCCGCTA
>NZ_FR895020.1:76384-81290 GCF_000434655.1 Clostridium sp. CAG:43
GCTATTTTTTTCCTGTCTTCTCACATAGAACCACAGGACAATTTTCTCCAGATACCGCTTTAACACGATCTGGATCTCTTCCTTCGGATTGATCGGCTTTACAAGAATCGAATAGATGCCTGTCCGCCTCGCCCCGTACACATCCGTAAAGAGCTGATCCCCGACAAACATCGTCGAGCGCTCGCCCGTTCCCATCCGGCGCATCGCCTGTCTGTATCCGCTGCGCTTCGGTTTTCTGCCCTTGTAAATATAATCCGAACCTACCTGTCCGGCAAACGGGGCGACCCGCGCCTCCTTATTATTCGAGAGCAGACAAGTGTGGAACCCTATCGCCCGCAAACGTTCAAACAGCTGTACTGCCCGCTCGTCCGCCGGGGCACCGTGCGGCACCAGCGTATTGTCAATATCAAATATGATACCCCGCATTCCCTTCTGGTAAAACTGCTCATACGGGATATCATACGCAGAATCCAGCCATTCATCCGGATAAAACGCATTTCCCATCATCTGGTCTCTTCCCCGTTCTTTCCAGACTCATACGACGGCACATTCCGCTGCTGTATCTTCTGCAGTTCCTCCATAAATGTATCGACGTCTTTAAACTCCCGGTATACCGATGCAAACCGCACATAGGTAACCACATCCAGATCCTTTAACCGCTCCATCACAAGTTCCCCGATCACCGCGGTCGAGATCTCCCGTTCTTCCCGGTTAAATAAATTGTTTTCCACATCGTCGATCAACGCCGAAATCTGTCCCTGAGAGACTGGGCGCTTGTGGCAGGAATCCAGGATTCCTGCCTCTATCTTCGGGATTCCTGCCTCTATCTTCGCCCGGTCGTACATCTCCCGGGTATTATCCTTTTTGACAACCATCAGAGGGATCGTCTCAAGTTTTTCATATGTGGTAAAACGCTTTCCACAAGTCTCGCACTGTCTCCGGCGTCTGATAGAACTGTTGTCATCCGCAGGCCGTGAATCGATTACTTTCGTGTCAGCCGCGTTGCAAAATGGACACTTCAATCGCTCTTCCCCTTTTCTGGTTTTATTGATATTCCCCCGCCAGGTTTTCATAACATATCATACTTATTATAATATCGCAGGAAGTGCGCTTCTGCAAGCAGAAGTTTTCCGCTATTCCTTCTTTTCTCTCTCTTCTTTCAGCTTCACCAGAATAATGTCATCCCCTATCTGGCAGATGTCGCAGAATGGAATTATGTACTCTTTTTCCCGCCCCAGAAAGCCCCAGACACAGCCCGGTCCCGGTACGATGATCGCAAGCATTTTCCCCGTGCTGATGTCAAAATCGACGTCGCCCACAAAACCAAGGCGCTTGCAATCTTTTACATTTATAACTTCCCGCTGTTTGAGTTCACAGATACGCATAGACATAAACCTCCCGGATCCTTCTGTAATCAAAATATGTACAAAAGGACCGGGAATGTACAAAAGGACCGGGAGGTTCTTCCTGGACAGGTATTTCTATCTACTTTTATTTCGTAACTTCTGATAACGTCACGCTGTCAAAATGTAGCGTATAATCAATCAGATGCGGCTGGCTCATCGCCACCGTCAAGGCACTGACCGCTACATCCTCATCCAGCGTTACCGGAATCTGGAACTCGGAATTGCCCTCGGTCTGGATCGGATCATACTGCACGTCATCCACCAGCATATACTCATAGTTCGGGCTGCTCCAGACAATATCGGCAGTCACCTTTCCATCCTTGACGATAATGGTCGCCGGGCTGTCCACCGATGCTCTGCCGGAACCTCCCTGCAGGGTTACCTCACAGGTATAAGTGCCGTCTGCCACATCTGCAGTCTGCCCTGCCGGTTTCTGGGCATCTGCCGCATCATCGCTATTCTCCGTCTCGGATGATACCGCTTCCGCGTCCTCTGCCTCTCCGGAAACCGGATTTTCTACCCTTACTTTGTGGTCGTACCAGGTGCCCTTCTTACCAATCAGAGCCAGGTCAAATTCTTCTCCGAGCGCCGGAACCGGCACATCGAAGCCGTTGACCTCCTCGCTCAGACCGTCGCTGTAAGTAACCGTGTCTACGGTTGGCTGCAGCCAACCGGCTTCATCTTCCTTTGCCTCGTCCGCAGTACCCAGATACAGGTTCACGATGTTTTTCGAGGTCAGGCTGATATGAAGTGTCGCCTCGCCATCCTTGACCGTCAGGACACCTTTTCCATTTTTCGATTCATTGACCTTGAACATACTGCTGTCCGTCTTAAAATCGACGGTGTAGACGCCGTCTGCAAGGTCAATGCTGCTTTTCTGTTCGACATTCTCAGTTTCTGCGCTCTCTGTCTGCGCCACGGTGTCGGCTGCGTCCTGTTTCTGTCCTCCGCACGCTCCGAGAAGAGCGGCAGCAAGCAGAAGCGCCGCTAAATTTAATTTCTTTTTCATATACATTATTCCGAAATAGACTCAATGGCTGTCCGTGTATGAGCAACATAGAATGATTCTACCGCTTTAATTCTGCCCAGACCGGAAATCTGAGTATCTACCTTGTCAAACGCACCTGATGCCTCAAACTGGCTCTTCCAGGAATCATCATCATCGCCTGCCATATCGTTGTTTGCGTGATCACCTGCAACTACCATCAGCGGACGAAGAACGACGTTCTTATAACCAGCTGCCTTCACTGCCTCGATAACAGACTCACAGGAAGTCTCTTCCGGCTCGCCCTCTACGGTACCGATAAATACGTTGCTATATCCAAGATTCTGCATCTGGGTCTGCATCTGGCTGTAGGTTACCTTTGCAACGTGTGCGGTACCATGACCCATCAGAACGAATGCGGTTCCCTGATCGGCTGCGTCAGCTGCATCTTTAAAACCAGCTTCCGAAGCTTCTTCTGCTACAACTGCTTTTGCAACTGCCTCTTTATCTGCATTGATAACGGTTGCATCGTCGCCAACCTCACCTAACAGCGGCTCTGCGACAGCTACCTGCTCGAATTTATCCTGATACTTCTCGAGCGCCTCAACCATCTCGTCGTACTCAGCACCGTGCATGAGGTGGGTCGGCTGGACAACCAGCTCTTTAACTCCGTTCTCCACGGCTCGCTCCAGTGCCTGATCCATATTGTCGATGCACTCGCCATCACGAGCCTCAACGTGGTTGATAATGATCTGTGCGGTAAACGCACGGCGGACTGCCCAATCCGGGAATGCATCCTGGATGGAATCCTCGATACTCTTGATATCTTTCACACGGCTGTCGTTGAAGGAAGTACCAAAGCTGACTACCAGGATCTCCTTGTCGCCAATCTCATCCTGATTGCGCGGATCGTCCAGGCTCGCGTCGCCGGTATCACGACCAAAATAATCTGGATCTGCGTTCTCGCCTTCTACCAGCTCCTTCTGCTCGTCAGTCAGGGCATCCCATGCCTCTTTGGCTGCCTTGCACTGCTCATCCGTGTCATCGGTGCGCTCCTGTACATAGATGTCATCGATCAGTTTTGCCACCTTATCTGCTGCTTCCTGATCGGAATCGACGCTCTCAGCTGCCTCGGTCTCTGCCTCAGAAGCCGCCTCCGTCGAGGTTGCCTGGCTGGATGTACTGCCGCTGCAGGCTCCAAGCAATACGGACATCGTAACTGCCGCTGCACTTACAACTACTTTTTTGTTTTTTCTCATGTTTTCCTCCTTGTGTGACTCGCACAAAAATAGTTTTAACCGATATGTTCACGACAGCCGGCAGGTTTCCTGGCTTTCGGGTCATCATGCACACCGCGCCTTCTCACTTTCGCAATGGCATCTGCGGTGCCACTCTCCGGTTCACAGTGACGAGATCGCACAGGTTTTGCACCTGTTTCCCTTTTACCCCCTGTCCACGCCTGCCAATCCGAGCAATCTGACTGGTCTGGCACAAACAGCGGCACCCACTGCCCATATCAGCTTGTTTCATTATAGATGGGGTATGTTTAAAAGTCAATTTATCCTGGAAATTATATTGAAAAAGAATGTGCCTTGGCACATTCTCGCGCCGAGCGCGGTCGCTTGCGACATGTTTCTGCTCATCCGGATAAAAGGTGCTCTCCTCCTCTTAATGATTTTATATCTTTTATGGCATAAATTTCCGGTAAATCGAAATAATTTTCTCATCCTTCACCGTCACAGCCGTGTTGTACGGCTTAAACTCCCCGATCAGCCGATCACGGATCGCGAATAATTCTTCCGCGGTATACACCTGCGGCGGTGTATCCGGGTCAGAATCATCTGTCAGGACAAAGTTCTCATCCATCTGCAGCGTAACCTCTCCCAGCTTATGGTAACTTCTCCCGACTGCCATCTCCGAGCCATAAAAGGAATCCTCCTCTACCATTCTCAGCTCTTCGCCCCCCTGTGCCGGACCGCCATTGATCTCGATCCTCCCAGACTCCTGTCGGTCAATCGAAGTAATGAGACATTCTTTCCCATTGATGAGCAGCGTATCTCCCGCTTGCAGTTCATCGATATCTGCCTTATGAAAATGCTCATAGTCATAGACCGTCAATGTGATGATAACATTGCTTTCATCCTGATGGATCTGCTGCGGTTTGAACCCAGCTGCAAAGGTACAGTTGTCAAAATGCGTCATATTGAGGGTTTCCCGGACTGGTTCAACCGTGAGCGGTTCCGTCCGCTCAGTTTCCTGCGTTTTATCCCGTTTGGGCTGCTCCTGCGCCTGATCATTTTCAGTCACAGCCTCGCGGATCGCCCCCTGGCTCTCCTCATCGACAGCCCCTTCCTGTGTGGCTGTCTCCGATGCCGCGCCCGCACAGGCGGTCATCCATACACTCATCCCAAGTGCTGCGGCGATCCATGTTTGTTTCAATCGTCTCATGTTTGCTGCCGCCCCTTTTCGGCTTCTCCTTTTTCCTGGCATTTTCGTAACTGTTCAGTACCTTCAC
>NZ_FR895021.1:0-7375 GCF_000434655.1 Clostridium sp. CAG:43
GCCAATCCGTACGTTTTTGACAACGAATTAAACTCCACGCCGACCTCGCGTGCGCCCGGAAAACGCAGGAAACTTCCGCAGGTTCTTCCGTCAAACACAAGCTCACTGTAGGCGTTGTCGTGAAGAACGATAATATCATATTTCTTTGCAAATGCAATCAATTCCTCATAGAAACTGTCTGGAGCCAGCACCGCCGTCGGATTGTTCGGGTAGGAAACAATCATAAATTTCGCTTTCTGAGCGACTTCCTCCGGAATTTCCTTCAAATCAATGATGTAGTGATTTTCCTCGCGCTGCGGCATATAGTAAAGTTCCGCCCCCGCCAGCGACGGACCATCCGCAAAGACAGGATAACACGGATCCGGCACCAGAACCACATCGCCCTCGTCCACGATCGAAAGCGCAATGTGTGCCAGTCCCTCTTGGGAACCAAGCAGGGAACAAATTTCCGTCTCCGGGTTCAATTCTACCCCGTACCTGCGCGCATACCACTCCGATACCGCCTCCAGAAGCGCCTGCTGATCCTGAATCGCGTACAGATAATTTTCCGGTACCAGACAGGCTTCGCTGAGCGCCTTTAAAATATGCGGTGCGGGGGCAATATTCGGTGCGCCGATGCTCAGATCGACGATCGCCTCCCCTTCCGCCAGCTTTTTCTTCTTCATCTGTGCCAGCATAGAGAACACGCCCTCGCCAAACCGGTCCATTCTATTTGCAAATCTCATCTTGTGTTGTCCTTTCTTGAAAGAAATCTCCGATTTTCTTTCCTTTTCTATTTCTATTTTTATCTCTATGAATCCTCTTTAAAACTCTAATAATTCCCATCCGCCCGATCACTCTGTCAAATGACTTATTCAACCAGCTCCACCAAATCACATCGAACTGCCCTCGCTGAATCTTATCAAGCCAGCCTTGCATCATCAGGCTATATAAGTATTAATTATAGTACATGGATATGGGAAAGTAAAGGGAGGATAACAGCTCTCGACAGCTACCCGATAGGCATCCAGGTTACTGTTCACGCATACGTGCCCAGTAACACATTCGACAGACGTCCAGCAAGCATTCAACCGTCTATAACTTTTCAAAAATGTTGTAAAAACAACGGACTTTTCTGTGCCGGACGATTATACTTATCATGTACTTAAGAAAACAAAAAAATCAAAATAGATGTTCTGACATATCTCATCCTTTCATGTATGAAAATGGGTCAGATGCACACGAATAAGAAAGACGAGGAATTTATATGGTACGAAGAATTGTAGAAATTGATCCGAAAAAATGCAACGGCTGCGGTCTCTGCGCTTCCGCCTGTCATGAGGGCGCGATCGGCATGGTGGACGGTAAAGCAACCCTTTTAAAAGATGATTACTGTGACGGTCTGGGCGACTGTCTGCCTGCCTGTCCGACTGGCGCTATCTCCTTTGTCGAGCGCGAGGCGGCGGCTTACGATGAGGCGGCAGTCCAGGTCCACATGGCAGCACGCAAAGCAAAGCAGGTATTAGAGGCAAACGCAGCGGCAAATGCATCCGCACGTTCCGAAGCAAAACCGGCGACACCGGCATTTGGCGGATGTCCTGGATCCATGAGCCGTTTCCTGAAACGTCCTGACACAGCTACTTCCCATGCATCCTCAGCAGCCACATCCACAGGCTGTCCTGGCAGTGCTGCTTCCGCTATCACACATGACAATTTTTCTGAATCCGCTGCTTGTGACCATTCAGAAAACACCCCAATAAGCGCTCTGTCCAACTGGCCAGTTCAGATCAAATTAGCCCCGATCCGCGCCCCGTATTTCGACGGTGCCAAACTTTTGATCGCTGCCGACTGTACCGCTTACGCATACAGCCGCTTCCATCAGGACTTTATCCATGGTAAAATAACTTTGATCGGATGTCCAAAGCTTGACAGCATCGACTACTCCGAAAAGCTGACCGAAATCATCCGTAACAACGATATCAAAAGCGTGACCGTTGTCCGCATGGAGGTTCCGTGCTGCGGCGGTATCGAGCACGCCGTAAAAAATGCCCTACAGGCAAGTGGAAAATTCATTCCGTGGCAGGTGACAACGATTTCGATTGATGGAAGGATCTTAGATTAACCCTTTTTCTGAGAATCTGCACATTATAAACAACTATAAATCTTTTATTATGGAGGAGGAGCACCATGGAATACCCATATATCAAAAACATCACCCATGAAAAAGTTCAGACTTTAACCAGTCTGGTAAATGCCGAGGACGGTCAGATCGTCAGCAAGACGCTGGCGCAGAATGAGGCGGTCAGCGTTACCCTGTTCGCATTCGCAAAGGGCGAGGAGATCTCCACCCACGATTCCACCGGCGATGCGATGGTAACGGTTCTGGAAGGCACCGGACGTTTTACCGTTGACGGCATCGAACACCTCGTTCATGCCGGTGAAGTGCTCGTCATGCCGGCGAAAAAGCCGCACGCGGTGTTTGCGCCAGAGGCATTTAAGTGGATGCTGACGGTTATTTTCCCATTTGACTAAACGTAAATTTTTTTCTTAAGAGACAGAATGCTTGATACGTGTCATTCTATAAACACAAGCCTTGTCATCCATTCAAAACAGGCATACCGCAAGATTCTTGAATCATTTCAAGCAAAGACTCTGCGATATGCCTGTTTTTATTCTTTTCTAATTGTCTTTAATTCTCTTCTCTACTCCACGTACTCATGCGTCTCCACCCACTGCAGCAGCTTTTCAATCGCCGGATTCGGGTTGCTCTGACGCCATGCAATCTCAAAATCAAGTTCTTCCGGGCTGCCGTCCGCGCGGAGAAGCGGAACCACTACCAGATTCCGCGCATTCCGATAATAGCGGACGGCATATTCCGGGAGAATCGCCACGCCAAATCCCGCTGACACCTCCAGAAGCACCGTCTGTACCTCCCGTTCACGCGCCACGATATTCGGTATAAAACCGCCCTTATTGTAACAAATCAATACTTCTTCCGCCTCATCGTTGGAACGTCCCTGCGGCTGCATGATGATAAAGTCTTCCCGCGCCAGATCACGGTACATCAGATGGCTATCTCCCGCCAGCGTGTGTCCCGGATAAAGAACCGCCATCATCGGAAACCGTTTGAGGAACCGGTGCTTTAAATCCTCGTAATTCTGCGTGTACAAAGACAGATTAAACGCAAGATCGCAGGTTCCATTATCTAACAGCTCATAGAGCGCGCTCATATTTTCCCGCAGCAGATGAATCGAAATATTCGGGTACGCTTCATGAAAACTTCTGAGCGTCTCCGAAAAACGACTCTGCTCATATCCCCGGATAAATCCGATCGTCAGCTCCCCAGCTATGCCTTCCGCTGCCGTCCGCGCGAGCTTCGCCGCCTCCTCGGCGCGGACCAGAATCGCCCGCGCCTCGTTCAGATATACCTTTCCCGCCGCCGTCAGCTCGACATGGTGCTTGTCCCGCACAAAAAGCGGCACCCCGATCTTCTCCTCCAACGACTGAATCTGCAGCGTCATCGCTGTCTGCGAAATAAAACATTTTTTCGCCGCTCGCGTAAAATTCAGCTGCTCCGCCGCCGCCACAAAATATTCCATCTGTTTTAAATTCATCTCATTTTCCCATTTCTATTATGTAATCGTTTCTTTTCGTTCGAGCAGAAAAATGAATCACGCCGCCCAATTTACGGGCTTTCGATCCGGCTTTTCCTGTTTCGTTATAAGTTTCCCTTATTATAATATCTGTTCTTTCTATTGGCAAGTTTTTCATTCATCCTTTATAATTTTTAATAGTCAACAAAAGAAAGTGAGTGAAAGGTATGAAACAATTCAACAATTTCTACGAAGGCGCATACGCCAAGTACATTCTGCCGGGCGTCCTGCTGCAATCGGTTCTGATTGGCGGCGGCTATGCAACCGGACGTGAGATTTATTCTTACGGTGCGAAATTCGGAGCGATGGGCTGGATCTCCGGACTGACGATCGGCATCGGTTTTGCCCTGTTTGCCTTCCTGACCTTTGAGATCTGCCGGATCTACAAGGTTTACGATTATAAAAACTATATCAAGCAGGTCATTGGACCGCTCTGGCCGATGATGGATATTTTAACTGTCCTCATCGCGATTCTGCTGATTGCCGTTATGGCAGCCGCAACTGGAAGTATTTTCGAGCAGGTCGGACTTCCGAATATTCTCGGCTCCGTTGTGATCGTTCTGATTTGCGGACTCCTGAACTTTAAGGGTTCCAAGGTGATCGAGAAATTTGAATCGATCGGTACTATTTTACTGTACAGCGGCTATATTCTGTTTACAATTCTGGTACTCGTCAACAAGGGCGGCAACATTTCCCATGTATTCAGCACGATGGACACCAGCACCTACGACGGCTCTGTCACTGTTCCGCTGTGCATTTACACCGGTATCCTGTATGTTGCCTACAACATCAATGCCATCCCGATGGGCATGTTCTCCCTGACACGCCAGACCAAACGGAAAGAAACCTTTATTTCCGGTCTGATCGCCGGTCTTCTGATGGTTATTCCGTGGTTTTTGTCTTACTTTGCGATGATGTGCTTCTACGGTGATACCTCCATCGTTGGCGCGGATGTCACAACCCCGTGGATGGAAATGATCAAGGCAGTCAACGGCGGACCGGCACTGATGGCACTGTTCAGTCTCGTTATGGGCTGGACGCTGGTTGAGACGGCAACTGGCTGCATCCACATGATCATCGATCGTTTCGACGTTGCCATGGAGGAAAAGGGCGCTGCCAAGCTGTCCGATACAAACCGCGGTCTGATTACGGTCATCACGCTGATCGCTGCACTCGTATTATCCCGCGTCGGCGTTGTCACCTTGATCGAGCAGGGCTATTCGTACCTGTCTTACGGATTTATCCTCTTCTACCTGCTGCCGACGCTGCTGGTAGGCGGATATAAGATTATTAAACATAAAGACAAATAAATATGTAATGATAAGAACACATCCGCCTGGGGGAGATTTCATCTTATAGGCGGATGTGGTATAATGTAAACACTTGACGAGGTATTTTCGAATC
Organism: Clostridium sp. CAG:43; assembly: GCF_000434655.1. Classification (NCBI taxonomy): domain Bacteria; kingdom Bacillati; phylum Bacillota; class Clostridia; order Eubacteriales; family Clostridiaceae; genus Clostridium; species Clostridium sp. CAG:43. The sequence goes on from NZ_FR895021.1 coordinate 5,037, forward strand.
AACATAGAAAGGAAGTATATGCAATGAAATATGTCGGATATTACAATGGAGAAATCGGCCCCCTCGAGGAAATGAAAATCCCGATGTTGGACCGCGCCGTTTATTTTGGAGATGGCTGCTACGATGCCACCACCTTTGCAAACAACAACATTTTTGCCGCAGACGACCACCTCGACCGTTTTTACAACAGCTGCAAGCTGCTGGAAATCCCGTTTGAAATGTCGCGCGAAGAACTGCGTGCCGAGCTGCAGAAATGCATCGATGCCAATGAGGTTGACCACGGTATGCTGTACTGGCAGTGTTCCCGCGGAACTACCTATCGTGGACATCAGTTTCCACCTGCTTCCGTAAAACCAAATCTGATGATTTTTACTGTTCCGTGCGACCTGATTCCATTTGATAAGACTTTCCGCCTGATCTCGATGGAGGACACCCGTTTCCTGCACTGCAACATCAAGACGCTGAACCTGATTCCAAGTGTCATCGCTTACCAGCGCTGCATCGAACAGGGCTGCCAGGAAACGGTCTTCCACCGCGGCGAACGCGTCACCGAATGCGCCCACAGCAATATCTTAATCATCAAGGACGGCGTTCTCTGCACCCCACCGAGAGATAATCTGATTCTTCCGGGCATCACGTTAAAACATCTGCTGATGTTAGCTGAGAAAAACGGCATCCCGACCAGCGAGGCACCATTTACCATGCAGGAACTGGCAGACGCCGACGAAATCATCGTCAGCAGCTCCGGCGGGCTCTGCATCCAGGCCGTTGAACTCGATGGAAAACCAATCGGAGGAAAAGATCCGAAGACGCTGAAGACTTTGCAGGATGCTTATGCGGAGTTTTATGCGGAAGATACGAAAGTACGGTAAAAATCCATAAATTTGCCAATCAAGGGCTGTCACTCAAAACGTGGCAGCTCTTTTTCGCTTGCGACATGTTTCTGCTTCGCGCGAGTGCGCATCCTCGCGAAGCATTTTTTGTTTCACAGGACGCAATTTCCTATGAAATAAAATAAGGGGATCCCTGTATTTACAAGGATCCCCAGGACGCGGAGACGGAGGGATTCGAACCCTCGTGCCGGGATGAACCGACAAACGCATTTCGAGTGCGCCGCGTTACGGCCGCTTCGCTACGTCTCCAGATATTAGGTGTTTCTCTTCGAAACACCTATACTATTATACATGATATTTTGACTTTTGTCATCTGTTTTTTTCACTATTTACTGATAATACGCATCAATTCCGTTCGCAATTCCCCCCGCAATCAATTCCTGATAATCATCCCGTGCCATCTTCTGATCTTCTTCCGGGTTGCTCATAAAGCCCATCTCGACAATGGAAACCGGAATCTTACACCAGTTGATGCCGCTCATGCTGTCTGTCTCCTGCACACCGCGGTTCTTGAAGCCGGTTGCCGCGCAGACAGAGTCCGTGATCTTCTTGGAAAGAGAATAGCTTGCCGCGTGAAGCCCGCCGTTGTACGGGTTGGTCGCCGTCTGGCACATGGAGAGTGTTCCGTTGACCGTCGTGTTATCCAGCGAATTGCCATGAATCCGGACAAAAATGGAAGCGCCGCTCTTGTTGGCGATCTCCGCTCTCTCCGCATTGCTTAAGTTGACATCGTTGGACTCCCGGATCATGACGACCTGATAGCCTCTCTCTTCCAGAATCCGTTTTAACTTCTTCGAAACTGATAAAGTCAGCTCATATTCCGGCAGCTTCGTCGATACGCCCTCGGTGCCGGAAGCCACCTTCGCCTTCATGGTCGAGGAGCCCGGTCCAACTGGTTCTTTGTCCGGATTGCCCTTTGCCTGATGTCCCGCATCGATCGCTACGATACGTCCGTTGGACACCGGTGCACCCTGTGCATCCGCTTCTGCCCCCTGCGCTGTGACCGTCGCTTCCTCACTGCCCGGCTCGGTCGTCGTCAGGTATTCGGAACGGATAAAACAGCTCTTGTCCTTATAAAGCACCTCGCTCCAGCCGTCTCCGATACCGACGCGCTGCACGCTGTCGCCCTGATTCAGCTGTGTCACAATCTCATACTCCGTTCCACAGCCCGAACGCACGTTGAGCAGGTTCTCAGTCGCATACACTGTCTCATCGACACTCTGGAAGCCGCTCGCCGTCGTTTTGTCACTCTCCAGCTCGCTCTGGTCCGCAACCGCCGCTGCATCCGCCTCCTGAATGCCCTGTGCATCTTCCAGCTCCAGACTTCGCTTTGCCGCATTCGGCACCTGTTTCTTCGCTGTCTGTTCCGCCGGTTCTGTCTCAGCAGCCGCCATCTGCACCTGCTTCTGTGCCTGATTCGGAAGGGTAAATCCCGCATGGCTTACG
>NZ_FR895021.1:7411-14260 GCF_000434655.1 Clostridium sp. CAG:43
CGCCGCGACCACAATCGCGGTCACCGCCGCCCAGAAACGTTTCCGGTAATCCGGTGTGCCTGGCTTTCTTTTTCTGCTTTCTCCTCTTGCCATTTATAAAAAACTCCAATCTTACAGAAGATTCTAACCTCTCCATGATCCGCGCATTCACTGTTTCCAATCAATCGCATCGCAGCACAACTTTGATGCCGACAGAGATTTCTGCCCAATTAAAATCTTCTTTCATTTCTAAATTATTCGATCGTACCGCCGCCTACGACATATTCGCCGTCATAAAAAACGACTGCCTGTCCCGGCGTCGCCGCTCTCTGCGGCTCATCAAATACGCATTCCACCCGATCTTCGCCAATCTTGCGGATCGTACAGGATGCCCCTTTGTGGCTGTAACGAATCTTTGCACTGACGCGCATCTCCTGATCGCCCAGATCCTCAATCGCCATCCAGTTGAGGTTCCGGCAGGTCAGGCGGTTGGAAAAGACGTCCTCATTTTCCCCGATCACAACCTCGTTCGTCTCCGGACGGATCTCCGTCACGAACACCGGATGACCGAGTGCCAGATTTAAGCCCTTTCTCTGTCCCACTGTATAATGGGTAATTCCTTTATGACGACCTAAAATATTGCCGTACTTATCTACAAAATTGCCTTCGTCAATCCGGCAATCACTATTTTCCTCGATAAATTTTGCATAATCGTTGTCCGGCACGAAACAGATCTCCTGGCTGTCCGGCTTGTGTGCCACCGGAAGTCCAATCTCCTCCGCCATCTCTCGAATCTTGTCTTTCGTATATTCGCCGACCGGCATCAAAGTGTGTGCAAGCTGATGCTGGGTCAGGTTATAAAGCGCGTAGGTCTGATCCTTCGCCGCCGTCGCAGACTTGCAGATCGCATAGCGGCCATTCGGCAGCTTTCTCACGCGCGCATAATGTCCCGTTGCAATATAATCAGCCCCAATTTCCAGACTTCTCTGCAAAAGGGACTCCCATTTTACATATCGGTTACAGGCAATACATGGATTCGGTGTGTGTCCGTCCAGATATTCCTGTACAAAGTAATCCATGACATTTTCTTTGAACTCTTTTTTGAAGTTCATCACGTAATACGGGATCTCAAGCCGTTCCGCAACCCGTCTGGCATCATCGACAGCGCTCAGACCACAGCAGCCGCCGTGCTCTTCCTGCTCTACATTCGTCTCATCCTGCCAGATCTGCATTGTGACGCCGATCACATCGTATCCTTGCTCTTTTAAAAGCCAGGCAGCCACGGAGGAGTCAACTCCTCCTGACATGCCGACTACTACTTTTTTCTTTTTCATCAATACTCTTCTTCGACGTCTTCCTCGCCGATATCCGTCTTCGGTTTTACGAGTCCTTTGATCTCAATGCCATTCTTCTGAGCATAATCCCAGAGAGCAGCGTGAATTGCCTCCTCTGCGAGCAGAGAACAGTGTACCTTAACTGGCGGAAGTCCGTCCAGTGCCTCCATAACGGCTTTGTTGGTAACTTCCATCGCTTCCTGGATAGTTTTTCCTTTTACCATCTCGGTCGCCATGCTGCTGGTCGCAACGGCTGCACCGCAGCCAAATGTTTTAAATTTTACATCCTGGATGATCTGGTTGTCATCGATATCCAGGTAAATACGCATAATATCACCGCATTTTGCGTTGCCGACGGTACCCATACCGCTGGCATTTTCAATCTCGCCTACATTTCTCGGATGCTGGAAATGATCCATTACTTTCTCTGAATACATCGGGTGTTTCCTCTCTATATCTTCATTCACTGTGGATGTTCATTTTGCTTAAAATGTCTAAATCTTACTGCTGCGGATGTTTCTTAATGTAATCCTCATACAGCGGAGACATAGAACGAAGACGTTCTACAATCTTCTTTAAACAGTCTACCGTGAAATCAATCTGCTCCATGGTTGTCTCGGCTGACAGGGTCAGACGCAGGGAACCGTGTGCAATCTCATGCGGCAGTCCGATCGCCAGAAGTACATGGGACGGATCCAGGGATCCGGAGGTACATGCAGAACCGCTGGAACCACAGATGCCTTCCATGTCAAGCATGATCAGCATGGATTCACCCTCGATAAACTGGAATGCAAAGTTTGCATTGTTGGAAAGTCTCTGGGACGGATGTCCGTTGAGGCGTGCAAATGGAATTTCTTTTAATACACGCTCGATCAGGTGGTCACGCATCGCTTTTTCTTTTGCTGTGCGCTCTTCCATCGTCGCCATCGCAATCTCAACTGCCTTGCCGAATCCTACGATACCAGCCGTATTCTCGGTACCGCCGCGGCGTTTACGCTCCTGTGCGCCGCCGTGGATGAAGGAACGTGTCTTTAATCCGGTACGGATATAAAGGAAGCCGGTTCCCTTCGGTCCATTTAACTTGTGGGCGCTGGAACTGAGCATATCGATATGGCACTCATCTACATTGATCGGAACATGACAAAATGCCTGTACCGCATCGGTGTGGAATAAAATGCCGTGTTTCTTCGCAATCTCACCAATTTCCTTGATCGGCTCAATCGTACCGATCTCATTGTTTGCAAACATAACAGAGATGAGGATGGTGTCCGGACGGATCGCCTTCTCCAGCTCGTCTAATTTAACAACACCGAACTCATCTACATCCAGATAAGTAACCTCAAAGCCTCTCTGCTCCAGGTACTCACAGGTGTGCAGAATCGCATGGTGCTCAATCTTGGTCGTGATAATGTGCTTGCCCTTTGCCTGATATGCCTCTGCTGTGGAAATCAGCGCCCAGTTATCAGACTCCGTGCCGCCGTAGGTAAAGTAAATCTCGTTGGACTTTGCGCCCAGCGCTTTCGCGATCGTCTCGCGAGCCTGTGCAATCGCTCTCTTCGGCTCTGCCGAAAATTCATAAACGGAAGACGGGTTGCCGTAATACTCCGTAAAATACGGGAGCATTGCCTCCACTACTTCCGGACGCGTTTTGGTTGTCGCCGCATTGTCCAGATAAATCAACTGTTTCATAACTAATAAATCCGCCTTTCTTCTTAGTGTATGCACGCCTGCCTTTATTGTGATTGTATCACACGGAATCTCACGGCAGGAACTCCCCACCTGTAAACATTTGCTGCGTACATAGTTTGTAGCAATAAAGGTAAAAGCTTCATCTACGTTCTTTATTATTATATAGGAAAATTGAAAAAATACAAGCAAGAATGAGCGGGTTTTTGAAAAAACCTAGTTAAAAATGGGGTATATAATGTGCTCAAGCTATTCCACCTTACTTATCCAGACAATAAAAAACCGTCCAGCTAGGAGGGGTCAACTCCTGACTAAACGGTTTTTTATTAAATCTTTGCTCCACTTCTGCCTTGAAATCCGTTACCCAATCGGCAGCAATTCCGTGGAAACGCATGTTATCCTCCAAGAGGGAATCTTCGGATAACTGCTGTGGTGCTGTCATTGGCTTCTGACCGCACATGGAGGGTTGATGCAATAGGGTTTACATAAATAAAAAGAAATAAACTGGTAACGGATACCTGTCAATACTTATACATAAAAGGGTTTGGTATAGAATCAGGTCGGTTCTTCACTTGACATATCGCTATTGTAATATTATTATATATTATTAGGATACTTCTAAGTGAAAACTCTTGTTTTTTCCTGTTGGCTATAATATAACACGCATCAACTTGAAATGCCATCCCCGGAACGAGAATATAAATATTGTTTTTTTACAATAATATAAGTATTTAAAAATAGTCCTATAAAGCAAAGGCTAATTAAGCCAAATGGAGGCAGAAAAATGTATATTAAAAACCCGGAGTATTTTATTACCACCGTCCGCGAGGGAAGCATTTCCAAAGCGGCTGAAAAATTATATCTGTCGCAACCATATTTAAGCCAGTGTATCGCACGAACCGAAAAGGAATTAGGCGTCAAGCTCTTCGATCGCAGCCATATGCCGCTCAAACTAACTGAGGCAGGAAAAATCTATATGCGTTATCTGGAAAGTGTCGGAGTCCTGACCGGGCAGTTTGAGGAACAGCTCGGCGAGCTGAAAACGGGACGCAGCCGTACTCTGAATGTCGGCATGACGCTGTGGCGCGGATCCGTCCTGCTGCCGGATATCCTGCCAAGCTACTCTGAAAGCCACCCGGATGTCCGCATCACCTTACGTGAACACCACACTGCCCAGCTTTCCAAGCTGTTACAGGAGGATCAGATCGATTTCGCCCTGATGAATATGCCGCTCAACCTGGATGATTTCGTCTATGACACCGTCTTCAATGAGCGCCTCCTTTTGGTAGCCAGCAAGGACCATCCGGCTATCCGCGGTCTGGAAGCAGGCACTCCGGACCATCCGCTTCCAATCGACATGAAAAAGCTGCGCCGGGAACGCTTCATCCTGCTGCAGGAGGATCAGGTCATGGGACACGCCATGAAAAACCTCTTTGCCAAGATGAATATGGAACCAAAGGATGCCCTATACACCACCAGCAGTACGACTTCGGTCAACCTGGCGGCAAGAGGATTCGGCATCACCTTCCTCCCGGAAGGCGGAATCCGCCACACTGCCCACGTGGAGCAGCTTGCATTCTTCACCGTAGACAATCCACCTTTCAGCGTGCCGCTGCTGCTTTTATATAAGAAGAACAGCATTATTTCACCACACGCGAAGGATTTTATCGATATGGTGAAGGAGTATTACCGGAATCTGGAGGAAAAGAAGATTAAGGCATAAGAATTTGCTCTTTCTCTGTGCATTCTGTTTCTATATATATTTTAGAATTTTTGCACAAAACGTACAAAATAGGACTTCAGCCCCTAATAGACACAGGCAGCCTAGACGATATCCGTCGAAGCTGCCTGTGTTTTATTTCATATTTTTCTATCATTTTTTGGTCGAATTTATTTAACATTTGAAGAATTTTTATTCTACTATTCTTCCTTATCCAAATTCCGACCATTCACTCGGTCTTTCAATTCGTAAAGCAAATTTTTTAAGTAACTTTTACTTAGGATATTTGAGTCCTATAGAGTACAGACATAGACTTGGATTGGTCACTTAGATAGTCCAAGAAAATGTCCGCACCCTCATCCGAACATTTTTCACTGTTACTTTATGAGGCGTTCTTTCCTATAAAACAACGAAAAAGACGCTATGCAGAAGCCTCATTACTTCTTGCACAGCGTCTTTTTATCCGAAATTTAACCGAGCATCTAGGTTGCGATTATTCAGCCTTCTCAGACTCCTTCTTTGCATTCAGGTACTCCTGGATGTTTGCCATAACCTCGTCTGCGTTCAGACCATGTACCATGCAGGCCTCCTCCAGAGACTCACCGATCGAAGACGGACAGCCAACACAGTGCATGCCTGCCTCCATCAGAACATATGCAATACCCATATCATACTGAAGCATCTCGCCCATCGTGGTTGCTTTTGTGATTTCCATGATAAATTTTCCTTTCTATTCATACTTGCAGTCTCTTACGCAGCTTTGCGGTTTTCACCGCCGCTGCAAAAACACCGCGATTATTCTTATGCTTTCTTATATTAACACGAATCGCGCGGTTTTACTATCTTTTTTTGTGAAACATAAAAAATGTTACGATTCACTGGAAAAATTTTTCTGAGCTGAAAATTTTGTACAATCCGGCAGCAGCATTGCTCTTCTCTTGCATCCTCTTCTTATTTCTCTTATAATTACCATGATTGTTCTATGTTTTCCTGTATTGAGAATACGATAGTCACTGGCTCCGTTTTTCTGCCTGTGTCGGAAAACATTTTGATTTTTATACATTAAGGAGTTTTATAAAATGGATCCCTTTTCCATGTTAGAATTACTATTATCCGAAAACCAGTTCGAACTTATTCTCCCGGAAACCGGCACTTCTGCTCCCGACACGATCCGCCTGGTTTACCTGATGAATGATGCAGTCGAAAGTTTCCTTCTCTTCCACAACGCCCGCCTGACCGGTACCTACGATCCGGCATACGAGGGCGAACTCGATGCCCTCTTAACCCAGGATGAAAACGAACGCTACGCCCTGATCGTCCATCAGGGAGACTCGGTTGTCACACTCTTTTTCGAAGATCTGACTCTCGAAAATCACTACTATGACTACAGTCAGCTCGGGCACTTCTGGATGAAAGGCTACGAATACCTCCGCCAGCTCGAATACCGCATCGCCATCCTGCGCGACAAACTCGACTATCTGGGGGAAAACTCCTGCAACGCAAACGAGCGGGAGCTTGCCTCCCTCGCGGAATTTCCCCCACTAAACGTCTGCTGCTACCCGTCGGTCCCGGAAAAATACCGCGTCATCCGTGAAAATCCCTGGCATCTCTCCGAAGACGCTTCGCGCGTCTTCCAATCCATCGCCATCGAAGCCGGTGATCCAAAACTGCTACATCGCCTGAAAGACTATGAGCAGCACCCCACCAAGCGCCGCGCCCGTCAGATTGCCCGCCTCCTGCACCGGAACGCCCATGCCAAGACAGTCGATCTCCTGACCCGGAAGCTTCAAAAAGCCTCTTCCGCCTACCCGTCCCGCACCTTCGGAAAAGCCCAGCAGACCCGTCACCTAGCGCTCGAACTTCTTGCCCAAAAAAGACAGGAAGAGCTTGAAAAGCGCGGCATCCGCTCCGAACTGCTACGTGAAGAACCCTTTACGACAGCGCAGGATTCGATTGAATTTAAGGTGCATTTAATGATATGGGAGAAAGGGATTTTGAACCGTAAGGCGCGGGTTGAGACTTGGGAAGATAAATAATCGGAGAGTTTTTTCAATAACCCCTTCACAATTCCACATCTGTCATCTCATCCACATGAGCCATATCCGTAGTGGGACGCGAAAAACCTGAGAG
>NZ_FR895022.1:0-616 GCF_000434655.1 Clostridium sp. CAG:43
CGGAGGGCATTTGGCTTCTGGCGCTGTATGTTGTATGCTTTTTGGGGTGTTTAAAAAGTGGAAATGTATGTTATAATTGGCATAAATAGTACAATATAAAAAATTTAGCAGATTAAGAAAATTTTAGGAGGTATCAGTATGACGAAAGAAGAGATTTCAGCGCGTCAGCAGCAGGCGGCTCAGTTTCATGCAATGGGGTATAATTGTGCCCAGTCGGTGGCGTGTGCGTTTGCGGATAAGGTGGATTTGGATAAGGTGGCGCTGTTTAAGGTGACGGAGGGGCTTGGTCTTGGCATGGGCGGCATGAATGGTACCTGCGGGGCCATTTCGGCGGCGGCTGTGCTGGTGGGGCTGAAGGATAGTACCGGGGATCTGGAGCTGGCGAATTCGAAGGCGGTTTCTTATAAGGATGCCAGAGAGTGCATCGCGCGTTTCCTTGAGAAGAACCAGAGCGTGGTCTGTAGGGATTTGAAGGGTGTGGAAACGGGAAATGTGCTGCGTGCCTGTCCGGACTGCATCAGCGATGCGGTGGAGATTATCGGAGAAGTATTGTTCTAATATATCCTCGCAAATGGGCACGTTTGAAACTGTAAGTGCCGTACAGCAACGCGCGGGC
>NZ_FR895023.1:0-1179 GCF_000434655.1 Clostridium sp. CAG:43
CCTTGCGCGTCTGTCTCTCCCTCCGGGGAGAATGCCTTTGCGGCTGGACAGACGCGCTTTTTTTGTACCCATTTTCAGGAGGATGAACGCTATGACAGATTACTGCGAAAACGGCAAGCCGAAGGACTGCCGGTACTGCTATTACTACGGCAGACACGGCTGTATGCTGAAGGTCTGCTATTATGACCGGCCAAAGCCGGAAACGAAACCCGTAAGCGAATGCGATGACTGCCCGTATGGCAGGTGCGGACCGTGCATCGGCTGGTGTACGAAGGAGATTCTTCGCTCGCTTGAGAGGGGGCGCGCCAAGTGACGCTGGATTATTTCTACGGTGCCCAGGCAGATCAGTTTGCCTTTTACCGTATCCCCAAGGCGCTGTTTACCGATGAACGCTTCAAGTCCATCTCCGCCGAGGCAAAAATTCTCTACGGCATTCTGCTGGATCGGATGAGCCTGAGCCGTAAAAACGGCTGGCTGGACGAACAGGGGCGCGTGTTCATCATCTTCACGCTGGAGGAGGTCATGGAGGCTATCGGCTGTGCCGATCAGAAGGCCACCAAGCTGCTGAACGAGCTGGACAGCAAAGCCGGGCTCATAGAGCGCAAGCGGCAGGGGCTGGGTAAGCCCAATCTCATCTTCGTCAAGAACTTTGTGGATAACTCCGACGGCAGCATCCCGCCTGCACCGGAATCACGAATCAAGACTCGTGAAAATCACGATTCAGCAGACGTGAATTTCACGACTCCGGAATCCCGAAAATCACGAGGAAGTAATACTGATTCAAATTATACTGATTTGAGTGAGACTGAAACCTATCCTTTCCCTTCCGGTCAAGGTGGCGGTCACGGTCAGGCACCTGTGGATAAGATGGGACGGGATATGGATGAGCGGGAACAATATCGGGCAATTCTTGAAGATAATCTGGAGTACGACATTCTCCTGGAGAACAACCCGTATGACCGGGATACCATCGCAGAGATCATGGAGCTCCTTCTCGATACCATCTGCTCCAAACGTCAGTACATCCGAATCGCCGGGGACGATAAGCCCCGAGAGGTAGTCAAGAGCCAGTTTCTCAAGCTCAACTGCACGCACATCGAGTATGTGCTGAGTTCCTTCAAGGAGAACGCCAGCAAGGTGCGGAACATCAAGCAGTACCTTCTGGCTTCCCTATACAAC
>NZ_FR895024.1:0-8942 GCF_000434655.1 Clostridium sp. CAG:43
TGCCGATGCGGGCGGATGCGACCGGGCACATATGTCATTCCAGAAAGAGCTTGGAAATTATCTGACTGCCCGTCTGGCGTATGAAAATGGGATCGGCGGCACGGAGGCGGTTCACCAGATGCAGCGGGAGCTGGATCTGATGAAAATGACGCACTATGACGCGGGACTGCGGCTTTTGCAGGCGGAATTATACCTTTTGACTGATCGGCGCGAGAAAGCGCAGACGATTTTAAAGGAACTGCAGGATTCAGCGGCGCTTAAAATATCGGGCGACCGGAAGCTTAACTGCCTGTACCGCTATCTGTACGTGACGCTGACCGGCAATGCCGAGCAGAAGGACACGTTGATCCGCCTGCTGCAGCAGTATGCGTCGGAGGAGACGGGCAGCAGCCTGTTTTATTATCTGATGCTTCTGCGTCTGGATGAGGAACTGCAGAAAAATCCGGTTACGGTGCTGATCAGCATGGAGCAGGAGTTTAAGGATGGCTGTCACAGCCCATTCCTCTATGCGGCGGGACTGAAACTTCTGGAGAGTGATCCGATCCTTTTAGACAATGCGGGCAATTTTGAGCTTCATGCCCTGTACTATGGGACACGCCGGAAAATTATCAGCCGCGAGCTGGCACTGGCAGCGGTCCGGGTGATGCGTGCGTCCCGTTCGTACCGGGAGTTTTACAGACGCCTTTTGACGGAACTTTACGGGCTGTATCCGGAGACGGAGATTCTGGAGGCGCTCTGTGCAATGCTGATCCGGGGAGACTGCCGGGAGACAGCCTGTTTTGAATGGTATAGCCGGGCGCTGGAGGCAGATTTGAGTCTGACGCGCCTGTATGAATATTATTTATATGCGATGCCGGAGAATTATGACCGCCTGATGTCGCGTGAGGTATTTTTATACTTTTCGTATTCGGCAAATTTGGATGCGGGGTCACTGGCGAAGCTTTATGCGAACCTTCTTACATATGGAACGCCGGATTCGGATATTTACCGGATGTACGAGCGGGCGATGGAAGAGTTTGCGGTGGATCAGCTTTTCAAGGAACGGATAGACGGTGCCCTGGCGGTCCTGTACCGGAAATTGATCTATCCGGAACTGATCGATACGCAGATGGCGCGTGTCCTGCCGGGGATTTTGAAATCCTGCCGGGTAGAATGCCGGGAACCGGCGATGAAATACGTGGTGGTGCGCCATGAGGATCAGATGACGGAGGACGCGTATGTGCTGAACGAGGGCACGGCGTATGTGCCGCTGTTTTCGGAGCGCGATCTGGTTCTATTCCAGGATGAAAATGAGACGCGGTATGCGCGGGTAAATTGCGCCATCCAGCCGGTATTTACGGATATGGAGGAACTTTTACAGACCTGTTTTGAAATGAATCCGATGCATCCGTTCCTCTTTATGAATGCGTGTGCAAAAGCCTGCCGCAAGGAGGTACTGACCGGGGACGATGCGATCCTTTTGGAGCACGCGGATCAGAAGATGGAGCTGCACCCACTGTTTAGGGCAAAGGTGCTGTCAGCGATCGTGCGGTATTATAAGAGGATGGCGGATGGGATTGAGGATGCGAAAAAGGATGGAAGTGTTTCATACCTTCTGAGTCTTGACAAGGACCAGCTGACGCGGGATGAGAGAAACGGCGTCTGCGGGACGCTGATCCGGTGCGGGCATTTCAGCGAGGCGTATGAGATGGTGTGCCGGTATGGTCTGGAAGGTCTGCCGGTCAATCTGCTGCTGCGGCTTTGCGGGAGAATGCTGCTTCAAAATCTCTTTGACCGGGATGACCACCTGCTTTATCTGACCTGGTATGTCTTTGAACACGAGAAGCCGGACAATGTGATTCTTGATTATCTCTGCGAACATTTCAACGGTACGGTGGATCAGATGTACCGCGTCCTGATGCAGGGGCTGCGGCTCCGGGTGGAGACGTACGATCTGGAGGAACGGCTGGTGGCGCAGATGCTCTTTACCGGCAATACAGCAAAGTTAGACCGGGTGTTCGAGCTTTATGCGTCACGCAAGAAAACAGGGGAAAATATCGTGCGCGCGTATTTCACGGTCAAGAGCGTGGAATATTTTCTGGAAAACCGTCCGACGGACGACAAGGTGTTCGCATTTTTGGAGGGTGCTGTGCAGGGAAGCTCTGATCGGGAGCGGATCCCGGATATTTATTTGCTGGCGCTGACAAAGTATTATGCGACGCTGCCGGAGCTTTCGGAGGAACAGCGGCGCTTGTGCCAGTCGGTGGTGGATGTGCTTTTAGATGCGGGCATGATTTTTGCCTATTTTAAGGATCTGGCGCGGTTTATCCATATCCCGGGAAATATTTTAGATAAAGAAATCATCGAGTATCACGGAAGCCGGGCGGTGCGCCCGTATCTGCGGCTGCGGATTCTGCCGCAGGAGGAAGAGTTCCACTATGAGGAAATGCGTCTCGTTTACCGGGATATTTACATCCGTGAAAAGGTGATTTTTGAGGGCGAGACGCTGGAATATCAGATCGAAGAGGAAGAGGACGGCGTCCGGAAGACGAAAGAAAAGGGAGAGATTTCCTGCCGGGAGATTCCGGGACGCAGCCGGGAAAGCCGGTTTGCGGCGCTCAATGAGATGAGTCTTTCTTTAAAAGTAAATAACGAGACGGCGCTTCGGGAAAAGATGCGGGAGTACCAGAAGAGAGATGCGGCGGTAAGCGCACTTTTCCCGATCGCCTGAGGAAAGGGACAGACGGACAAACGATAGATGAATGGACTTATAATTGGCATGGATCTGTGTGATTCATGCACACATATATCCTGTCAGGGTCAGGAGACGATCTGGTCGGTTCCGACCCGGATCGGAAAAGAACCGGATTCGGACGTCTGGCGGGTGGCAGAGGAGAGTGCCGGGGGCGCGTTAGAGGGCATGGTAGTGGAAGATAAGCTGCTTTCCCTGGCCATGAAGGACGGCACCGCCACGATCGACGGTGTCCGCTACGAGGGCTTATATCTGCTGAAAATGTTCCTGAAGCAGGTGCTTGCGATTCCCAGACAGGCGTCCGGAAAAGAAGAGATAGAAAACCTGGTGATTACGGTGCCAAAGCTTGAGGTAAAGCTGGTGGACTGCCTGATGTACTGTGCCGATTTTCTGGAAATCGACCGGAGCCGGGTGCATGTGATCAGTCACGCGGAGAGCTTTGTATATTACGTGATGAGCCAGAAACGGGAAGTCTGGAGCAACCAGGTGGGAATGTTTGAACTTTCGGAGAATGGTTTTCATTATTATGAATTGAGAGTGCAGCGCGGGCTGCGCCAGATGCAGGTGGTCGCGGATCAGGAAGAACTGGAGGAGTCATTCCACTTAAATGTGCTGGACAGCGACGCGGGCATCCAGATGGCAGACCGGATTCTTTCCTCCTGTGCGGAACGGCTGCTGCAGAAGCGCCTGTTTTCAGCGATCATCCTGACCGGCAGGGGATTTGCACAGACGGACTGGGCGGCAGATTTTATGCAGCAGATCTGCAAACGGCGCCGGGTGTTTGCGGAGATGGATGTATTTACCCGAGGGGCGCTGATCCGCTCGGAAGATCTCTGTGAAGCGCAGAGTGCGTACCATTTTACCTGTATCTGTGAGGGGCGGCTGAAAACAACGGTTTCCTTAAAGATTCAGGAGCGTGAAAAAGAGGGACAGCTGGTGCTGGCATCCGCCGGGGACAGCTGGTATGAGACGAAAATGACGGCGGAATTTATCGTGTCGGGCACGCCGGAGGTGGAATTTTCACTCCAGCCGCTGGAACCGCGCAAAAAGAAGACGGTGAAGATTCCGCTCGAGGGATTCCCGAAACGCCCGGACCGGACGACCCGGATCGAGATGGCATTTGGATTTACCGGGGAAGACACGATGATCGTCATGATACGTGATTTGGGATTTGGAGAATTGTTTCCGGCGACAAACCGGATGATTAAACAAGAGGTTTCATTATGAGTCTGATACTTTGCCGGCAGGAGCCGGTTCGACATCCTTTTTACATAGAACGGCTGGGCGTCCATATCGCATCGTCGCAGGAGCTGTGTTATGTCATTTATCAGAATCCGCTTCTGGCGCTGGATGGATTTGTGGATGACCGCCTGATTGAGTTTATACGTTCGGAGCTGGGACTTTCGTTTCTGGCCGGCAAACTGGAGGCATGGCAGCGGAGCGGCGAGAGCCAGGACGAGCTGCCGATCGTGATTCTGCAGGAGTGCTGTTATTATACGGCAAAGGAGATTGCGGCATACCGCCAGAAATTGGCGGCATTTCGCAAAATGAATGCGGCGGAGTTCCGGAAGGAGACGGCGGATTACTATTTCCGCCTGCGGCAGTTTGGGACGGCGATCTATTACTACAACCGGATTTTGGAGGACTGGCGGGTCAAATCGCTGACGGACGAATTTACCGCGAAGATCTGGAACAATATCGGGGCGGCGTATGCCGGGATTTTCTGGTTTGAGAAAGCGTTTACCGCTTATGAAATGGCGTACAATTTCGACAAGAGCCCGGAGATGCTGAAGCATCTGTACCAGCTTGCCTTGATTGACCCGAAGCTGGAGCTTAAGGAGCGCCATGCGGCTGCGATGACGCCGGAACAGAAGGAGATCTGGAAACGGGAACTCGATGAGGCGAACCAGACCGCAGAGAAGTGCGGGAATGTCCGCATGGTCGAAACGATGTTTGACCGCAATCCGGTCCGGCGGATGGAGAGTGCGGAAGAACTTTTAAATGGGTGGAAGCAGGAGTATCGGAAGATGCTCTAATTTTGCCCGCGCCCAGATACATCCCTTGGTCATGAGCACCGCGCTTTTTGGTTTTGTAACATTTCTTTACGAAAGGAGTTTTCCTATGCGCCTTCTGATTGTCCGCCATGCGGATCCTGATTACTCAATTGATTCCCTGACCCCGGCTGGCTGGGAGGAAGCAAAGCTTCTGGCAGACCGTCTGGCGCCGATTCCGGTGGCGGCTTATTATGTATCGCCGCTGGGGCGTGCGAAGGACACGGCGTCCCTGACCTTAAAAAAAGCCTGCCGCACGGTAGAAACCTGCAGCTGGCTGCGTGAATTTGCCCCGCAGGCGGTACATCCGGGAAAGGATTCCGGGCACTGTGTTTGGGACTGGCTGCCGGATGCGTGGATGGCGGAGCCGAAGTATTTTGATAAGGATCACTGGCATGAAACAGAAGTCTTTCAGAACGCCCATGTAAAAGAAGAGTACGACTGGGTGACTGGAGAGCTTGACCGGCTGCTCAGACGGCACGGATATGTGAGAAATGGATTGTTTTACCGGGCTGTGGCACCGAATGAGGACACGATTGTTTTATTCTGTCATTTTGGCGTCGAGTGCGTCCTGCTTTCCCATCTTTTAAATATCTCTCCGATGCAGCTCTGGCACGGAACCTGTGCGGCGCCGTCGTCGGTGACGGTGCTCTGTACAGAAGAGCGCCGCTCCGGCGTCGCATCCTTCCGCATGAGCAGTTTTGGGGATGTTTCTCATCTGTATGCGGGTGGACGCGAGCCGTCGTTTGCGGCGCGGTTCTGTGAGGTGTATACACGGTTTGATCAACGGCATGACTGATGGATGTTTCTGTTATTATGTATCGCAATCGTTTGAATCAGCCGATAAATAAATTTCGTGTTAGATGCTATTTACTGCTCAGCATCCCAATATTTTTAATCAACACCGAGATTGTCCCGTCCATGTTGGTGATAAACTCCACATGGTCGGGATTTCTGTATTCTTCCATCGGGATCGTGATCTCGATGCCGGTGTCAGTGTACAGCTTCTGTTTCTGGAATTTCTTGATCGTCTGCTCATTTTTCGGCGCGACCGTCTCGTAGGAGAGGTTGTAGCGGTCGAGCTTTTCATCCAGCTCCTCGAGCATCTCCGGGCTGCCGGGAAACACTTTTTCGCGCAGTTCGGACACCTTGATTTCGCCCTGTTCCTCTAATTCATTACAGATAATGTCTTTGATTTCCATCTTTTTCTGTGCATCCTCGTCGCCGTAATATTTTTTGGCAACCTGATCGACGGCGCGGGTGACGATGTCGAGCTTGGATTTCTGGGAGAGCGGGGCGCGGCATTCGAGGAAGAGCTCGGAGAAATAGAAGCATTTTTCGCCGTTGACCTCATATTTTTTCTCAGCCAGAATCAGGGAGCCGTCGGAGAGATCGAGGACAAACGCCTCGGAGAGGCGCTGTCCCTGTCCCGGAAGCAGTGCGCGCTGTAAAATGATCTCGTTGCTGTTGCCGCCGTCCGTTTCCCTGGTCTGATGTGTGTAGGAGGTCTTGTAGTTCATCTTTAAGAATGCCAGATAATCCTTGCCCTTGCAGCCGAACACGGTCATCGCCACATCGGCGGCTGGAATGTCAATATTCGCATTCATGATGTCGTAGAGGCGCTCGGCGAGCTGTTTGCTCGTCTCGACGAAATTGTCCGGGGTGCAGTTTTGCAGCAGCTCTTTGACCTCGGATCCTTCAGCAAATGTACAGTGCTTGACATCGTCACTTTCTGTGATTTTCTCGATATGCGCTTTCAGGAAGTCGGAAAAATCGGGTCCGACCTCCATGTTCTGGTCGGAGAGAACCGGGATTCCCACCGAAGAATCGAGGATGTGTACGATGGCTGCCTTTAAAATCATATCTTCACTTTTCAATGTTATCTTACCTCCAGGTTATAACTTCTTTTGTAGAACCATTCTCGACGCACTCAAAGGAAACGGAGTCGCCCGCCTGCACGAACGGAAGCCGCTCGGAAACGGTGATCGCAGCGGTGTAGACGCTGTCGGTGCGGTCATCGGTCAGCGTGAAATAGTAGTAGGTGTTACCGGAAACGACGACATTCTCGATCGCCTCGACCGTGCCGGAGACAGTTTCGCTTGCCGCTGGTTCCTTGGCAGTCGGATCTTCGATTTCCTCCTGTCCCAGCGTCTCACGGTAATTGCGCTTCGCCTCATCGATCGTCTGTCCGGTGCCGACGATCTGGTACTGCGCGACATCGACGAACGCATACATTTTCACAAGCCCTGCAGCATCTTTCAGGGAAATGAAATATGCCGGTCGCCCGGAAATATTTAAGAGAAGCGGGAAGGTCGCACTGTAATTTAAGTGCTGCACCTGTCCGCGCGCGGAATCCATTGCAGCGAGCTCGGTGGCGCCCGGAACGGTGTAAAATTTCGTTTCTTTCGTCCGCAGGTTGACGAGGACGAAGCCAATGTTCGACTCATCTGAGGTTACAGAGCTCATGCCGGTGTACAGCCACACATCGTCGTCGATGGCGAGATAGTTGTAGCCGTAGGTCGTCCGGCGCACGCCGCGCTGACCGAAGATGGAGTTTAAATAACCATTCTGGAATCTGCCGTTGTCGTCGAGCTGTTCCATGATGAGGTTCGAATCATAGAGCTGGTCGATCCACTGCGGGACATCCGCTTTGGCGTACCACTTAGATTCGCCGGTCTCAGCATTGACGAGGATCGCGCCGTCGATGTCCTTGCCGTTCCACCAGCCGATCCGGTAGGCGATGGTCGGCGCCACCCAGTATGGGTTTCCATCGTCGTCGATCTCGAAGGAGACCGTCTCAAACATCCGTGTCGGGTAGCAGAAACGGATGTAGCGGTTGATATTGCGGAAGAAATATTCACTGGTGGAATACTTCATGCCGGAGGACAGCCAGACGAGATCGGTATTCTGATCGACCATATTGACAGCAATGTATGCCGGAAGTCCCTTCTTCTGGTTGTACAGCCACTTGATCGGGTCGGCATAGCGCAAAGGCGTCACGCGGTACGGTGTCCCCTTGTAGTTGATCTGTGTGTAATTTTCCTGAATCTCAAACTGGGAGACCAGGTCGGTCATCTCACCGAGCTTTTTGCTTCCGAGCCGGGAGGCGGTGTCCTTATCAACGACCGGGATCTGCGACATGCCAAGCTCTGCGACATCTGAGGCAAAATCGCCCTCGGTAACGGTGATCAGATCGCGGTAGCGGGACGCATTAAAAAGCTGGACGCCCGCCGCCGAGGCGATCAGGGAAAAGAAGATCAGGACAGCGATCGCGATCGTGCCATATTTGCACGGGCGTCCCATCGCCTTAAAACCGGCAAACGGGCTGCCGGAGGCGTCGGCGTACTTGCGTCGCAGAACCATCCGTCCGGTCACAGGATCGCGCACGATCTCAACGCCGCGGTTTTGCTGCACTGTTTTCAGAAATATGAGAATGCTTTCCATAAAGTTGACTGCCAGTACAATCAGAATGCAGATAATCAGGAATACGATGAAATCCTGATCGTGCAGATTGATGGCTGGCATCATGGTGTAGAACACCAGAAAAATAAGGACGGCAGAGAGAAACAGACGCCCAAACGCCGAAGTGAATTTTTTCAAAATAGAACCCTCCTGACTCATTTTATGATAAAAAATAGCTGTTCCCATGAAAAAAAGGATTTCGCTGATTGTAAATGTGATAGAACTCTATTGTATCGCACGACGGGAGATAAAATCAAGCCCGGAAACGGCGGGAAATGATTTCGATGAGTTTTTTGAAGCCGGAAGAGATCCGTGTGCTGTATACATTTTTGCGTAAAATTAAGACGGTGATCGACAGGTGGCACCGGTATAACTGGGGGAATGCTGGTCTAGGACGTCTGATCAGACGGATAAAGCGGAAAAACCGTTACTGTTTACGCATACGTACTCGGTAACGGAATTTGCCGTGGCTTCGCATTTAAATACGGCAAATTCCCGGGTTAAAGTCGGGAAAAAAACAGTTGTCCTTCTGCCGAAAATATGCTATGATTACTATGTTTATTCAGGAGGTGCGAAGATGATCAAGACGATCCTTACGATCATATTTATTATTATCTGTGTATTCCTGTCGGCGGTAATCCTACTGCAGGAGGGCAAATCGGCAGGTCTGTCCGGTTCCATCGGCGGTATGGCTGACA
>NZ_FR895024.1:8965-12345 GCF_000434655.1 Clostridium sp. CAG:43
ACTGGGGCAGAAATAAAAGCCGTTCTATGGAAGGAAAGCTGGAGAAGCTGACCAAATATGCTGCAATTCTGTGGCTGATCCTTGCATTAGTTTTGAATTTGAAATTCCTGTAAGGAACCTTTAAGAGGCTGTCGCGTGGCAGCCTTTTTTTCATATTGAGAAAGAGAAGTGAGATAAATTTGAACATATTTGATAAAATCATGGGAAAAATAAAGAGAAGCGAGGCTCAGAAATACGCAAAACAGCAGAAGCGCCAGGCGCAGATGCAGAGTGTGGCAGCTTCACAGAAAGAGGAAGGACAGAAAATGTCGGAAAATCGCAGGAGAGAAAGAAAGTCATTTGAAAAGCACCAGCAGACGGAGACAAAGCTCTCGGATGAGATGCTGGAGACGATCCTGAAGAATGCAGAACAGCGGTTTGCGATGCGGAAAGAAGAAGCACGGGAAGAGAAAATGTCCGGAGAAAGCCGGGAGAGCAGCGTACAGCGCCAGATTGACGGGGATGGGCTGATCGGCGAGTGGGAAGAGAGGTACGGAAAAAAGAAGAAAAAGCCGGAGCGTGCGAAAGGTCCGAAAGAGGAATCGGTGCGCCGGAAAAAGGATAAAGCGGAAAAGAAAGACCGTGATCGAAAGCTTGAGCGTGAGATGGATAAGAAGCGCGAAAAGCGCGGCAAGAAGGAGCGTGAGGATGCTGGCGCTTCCGAGGAGGAGTTTACCCGCCGCTGCAAGATGATTCAGGATGTCATGAATGAACCGGCATACGTGCCGATGAAGCTGAAGGAGCTGGCACTTCTTTTAAATATTCCGAAGGAACAGCGTCGGGAGCTGCAGCGGGTTATCGATCATCTGCTGGAAGAGGGAAAAATCGGCATGTCCCGCAAGGGCAAGCTGGGGCGCCCGGAGACATTTTCAGAGGCAGGTATTTATTCGGGACACCCGAAGGGCTTCGGTTTCGTGGCAATCGAGGGACGTGAGCAGGATGTGTTCGTTCCGCGTGAAAAAACAAAGGGCGCGATGCACGGCGATAAGGTGCTGGTTGTGATTGATCAGGAGAGCGGCGGCGGACGCAGAGCCGAGGGAAGTATCGTGCGGATCCTGGAGCACGCCAATCAGGAGCTGGTCGGTCTGTATGAGAAAAACGGCGGTTTCGGCTTTGTGATCCCGGACAATCCACGGATTTCACGCGATATTTTCATCCCGCAGGGGTGTGACGCGGGCGCAGTGACCGGTCATAAGGTCATCGTGAAGATCAAAGATTACGGAAACAGCCCGGATAAGAAGCCGGAGGGCGTGATCACCAGCATTCTCGGACATATGAACGATCCGGGAGTCGATATTTTATCGATCGTGAAAGCATACGGTCTGCCGGAAGAATTTCCGCCGGAGGTCATGGCGCAGCTTGAAGAGATTCCGGATGCCGTCCGCGAGGAGGACAAGGCGGGACGCAAGGATCTGCGCGATCTGCCGACAGTCACGATCGATGGTGAGGAAGCGAAGGATCTCGACGATGCGATCACGCTGGAAAAGACGGAGCAGGGTTACCGGCTCGGTGTACACATCGCGGATGTGACCCATTATGTCCGCGAGGGCAGCCCGCTTGACCGCGAGGCATTAAAGCGCGGAACGAGCGTGTATCTGACCGACCGTGTCATTCCGATGCTGCCGCATAAACTCTCAAACGGTATCTGTTCCCTGAATCAGGGCGAAGATCGCCTGGCGCTGAGCTGTATCATGGAGATCAATGACAAAGGCGTCGTGATCGGACATGAGATTGCAGAGACATTGATCCGCGTCGATCGCCGGATGACGTATACGGCGGTCAATGCGATCATCACGGATGATGATGCAGAGACAAAGGAGAAATATAAGGAATTTGTGGATTTATTCCTGCAAATGAAAGAACTTTCGCAGCTTCTCCGCAAGAGGCGCCAGGAGCGCGGTGCGATTGACTTCGACTTTCCAGAGAGCAAGATTTTACTCGACGCCAAAGGACGCCCAATCGAGATCAAGCCGTATGAGCGCAACGCGGCGACGAAGCTTATCGAGGATTTCATGCTGATGGCAAATGAGACGGTAGCCGAGGACTATTATTGGCAGGAAATGCCGTTCCTCTACCGAATCCATGAGAAACCGGATGAGGAGAAGATGGCGAAACTCGGCACGTTCATCAACAACTTTGGATATACATTGCGGATGCCGGGTGGCGAAGTCCATCCGAAAGAATTGCAAAAGCTGCTTGAAAAGATCGAGGGCACGCCGGAGGAGGCATTGCTCAGCCGTCTGACGCTGCGCTCCATGAAACAGGCGAAATATTCGACCTTGAACTCCGGTCATTTTGGATTGGCGGCGAAATACTATACCCATTTCACCTCCCCGATCCGCCGTTACCCGGATCTGCAGATCCACCGGATTATCAAAGAGTGCCTGCATGGGAATATGGATGCGCGAAAAACCGCCCATTTTGAAAAAATCCTGCCGGAAGTGGCAGTCCAGACCTCGGCACTGGAGCGCCGCGCTGACGAAGCCGAACGCGAGACTGATAAGATGAAGAAAGTCCAGTACATGGAACATTACATCGGAGAAGAATTCGAGGGAGTCATTTCCGGTGTCACCAACTGGGGCTTCTATGTCGAGCTGCCGAACACGGTTGAAGGATTAGTTCATGTCAATGAACTGCGCGGCGACTATTTCGTATTTGACGAAGCACACTATGAGCTGGTCGGAGAGATGACGAGAAAGACGTACAAGCTCGGTCAGACTATCCGCGTCCGCGTGACTGCGTGCGACCGGTATGCGAGGACGATTGATTTTATGCCGGCGGTGTACTGGAAGTAGAAGATTGTAAAATAAGATGTAAAAAGTAGAGAGGGAAAGAGGAATTAAAATGGGAGCAGGAATCAAGATGGTGGCGAACAATAAGAAAGCTTACCATGATTATTTTATCGATGATAAATTCGAAGCCGGGATCGAGTTATTCGGTACCGAGGTCAAATCGATCCGCATGGGTAAATGCAGCATCAAGGAAGCATTTATCAAGATCGAGAGCGACGGTCAGGTGTATGTATTCGGCATGCATATCAGCCCATATGAGAAGGGAAATATCTTTAATAAAGATCCGCTGCGTGTGCGGAAACTCCTTCTCCACAAACTGGAGATCCGCCGCCTGATGTCAAAGATCAAAGAAAAAGGATATACGCTGGTACCGCTGCAGGTGTATTTTAAAGGAAGTCTCGTAAAAGTGGAGATTGGTCTGGCACGCGGTAAGAAGCTGTATGATAAGAGAGACGATCTGGCGAAAAAGGACGCGAAGCGGGAGATTGACCGTGCGTTTAAGGCGAGACAGAAATAATTATTATATTTGAAAGTGTCTGCAGCAGATTG
>NZ_FR895025.1:0-1000 GCF_000434655.1 Clostridium sp. CAG:43
AGTTCTGCAATCGAGATTATCGCATTCCTTATGGTAGTAGGTGGTGCATTTGGTATCATGATCCGTACAGGTGCGATTGAATCTGGATTGATCGGATTGATCCGTAAGGCCAAGGGAGCAGAAAAACTACTGATTCCGATACTTTTCGTACTGTTTTCTCTTGGTGGAGCAGTTTTTGGAATGGGAGAAGAAGCACTTCCGTTTACTATGATTCTTTGTCCGTTGTTTGTAGCAGTTGGATATGATTCAGTTATCGCAGTTCTTGTTACTTATGTTGCCACACAGATTGGTTTCGGTTCATCTTGGATGAATCCGTTCTCTGTAGGCATTGCACAGGGTATTGCAGGGATTGACGTATTCTCCGGTGCAGGATTCCGTATGGTAATGTGGGTCGTATTTACAGCACTCGGCTGTGGAATGACTATGTTCTATGCATCAAAGATTAAAAAGAATCCGACAATCTCAATCGCATATAAGACGGATTCATATTTCCGTGAGCAGAATGAAACAACAGGAATTGACGAAGGACATTCATTTGGTCTTGGACACATTTTAGTTCTTCTGACACTGGCTGCTACAGTAGTATGGGTAGTTTGGGGAGTTATGACTCAGGGATACTACATGCCGGAGATTGCAACACAGTTCTTTATTATGGGAATTGTTTCCGGTGTGTTTGGAGTTATCTTTAAACTGAATGATATGAAACTGAATGATATTGCAACATCTTTCAAAGATGGAGCAAAAGACCTGATCGGTGCTGCCCTTGTCGTTGCTATGGCACAGGGAATCATGCAGGTTCTTGGTGGTTCTGATCCGACAACACCTACAGTTATTAATACAATTATGTATAATATTTCAAATGCATTGTCTGGAGTTTCCGGAGCAGTTGCAGCAGTACTTATGTATCTGTTCCAGTCCGTATTTAACTTCTTCGTTGTATCCGGAACAGGACAGGCTGCCATCACAATGCCGATCATGGCTCCGCTGTCAGACCTGTTAG
>NZ_FR895026.1:0-9648 GCF_000434655.1 Clostridium sp. CAG:43
CCGAGCGCGGTCGCTTGCGACATGAGCGATGATTCATTCATGGGGAACGGATAGAGAGGGAGTGACATATGGAGCTGAAAGAGGATAGGAACCGCATCCGTCTGGTGGTTGGATGGATCGTGGATATCGCGGTGGTAATTTCGATCGCGTGGTTCGCCGTGTTTGCGATGGGGACGCAGATACGGGTGAGCGGTCAATCAATGGAACCGGTGTTGTCGCAGAACGAAAAGGTTCTGATGAACCGCTTGAGTTACCGCGTGATGCGCCCAAAGCGCTATGACATTATCGTATTTGAAAAAGAAACGGGAAATTACAATATAAAACGCGTCATTGGACTGCCAGGTGAGACGGTGCAGATCAAGGACGGTTATATTTACATTAATAATGAAAAATTAGACGCCCCGAACGACTTGGGTAAGGCGGCTCTGGCTGGACTGGCGGAATATCCGATTAGTCTGGATAAAAACGAATATTTTCTGCTGGGTGACAACCGCTCCGGCAGTGAGGACAGCCGCTTTTCCAATGTGGGAAATGTGAAGTTCCGGCAGATCAAAGGAAAGGTCTGGCTGCGGATCCAGCCGGTTAGCCGGTTTGGGTTGATTTCGTCGAGATAGGTTCTAAGAAAGGAAGAAAATTTCATGCAGATACAATGGTACCCTGGACATATGACAAAGGCAAAAAGAGCCATGAAGGAAGATATCAAGCTGATCGATCTGGTGATTGAGCTGGTGGATGCGCGCGTGCCGCTCGGCAGCCGCAACCCGGATATTGATGAGCTTGCGAAGGGAAAGGGACGGATTGTCCTTTTAAATAAGGCGGATCTGGCGGACGACGGCTGTACAGAGCGCTGGATCGCATGGTTTAAGGAGCAGGGCATCCATGCACTCCGCATCAACGCGCGCAGCGGCATGGGAATGAAGCAGATCCAGCCGCTGGTACAGGAGGCATGCAAGGAGAAAATTGAGCGTGACCGCCGCCGCGGTATCAAAAACCGCCCGGTGCGGACGATGGTAGTCGGCATTCCGAATGTCGGAAAATCGACCTTTATCAATTCCTTTGCCGGAAAAGCCTGCGCCAAGACTGGAAATAAACCGGGTGTTACCAAGGGAAACCAGTGGATCCGCTTAAATAAGACACTGGAACTTCTCGATACGCCGGGAATCCTCTGGCCGAAATTTGAAGATCCGAATGTGGGACTGTGTCTTGCATTTATCGGCTCGATCAACGATGAGATTCTGGATAAGGAAGAGCTGGCAGCCGAGCTGATCAAAAATATGTCCGGACGTTACGGAAAGCGCCTGGAAGAGCGGTATGGTGTGACGCTGGTTGAGAATACGGCTGGGGACGGCGAAGATACAAAAAAAGCCTGGGAAATTCTGCGTGAAATCGCAAGAGCACGTTCCTGTCTTTTAAAGGGCAGCGAGTTGGATACGAAAAAAGCGGCTGGCTTCCTATTAGATGACTTCCGCAGCGGCAAACTGGGGCGCGTGACGCTGGAAGTGCCGGAGGTATAGGAAAACATGAGAAAACTAACAGGAGAAAAACTGGAAGCAGAACTGGCGCGTCTCGAAGGAATGCGCGCGTATGAACATCAGTACGAAAAAGCAGGGATCGTCTGCGGCATTGATGAGGCGGGCAGAGGTCCATTAGCCGGTCCGGTGGTGGCGGCGGTCGCGGTACTTCCGAAAGACTGTACGATTCTGCGGCTGAACGATTCCAAAAAATTGTCGGAAAAATGCCGGGAAGAATTGTTTCTGGAAATCAAAGAAAAGGCAGCTGCCTACGGAATTGGAATTGTAAGCCCGGAGGTGATCGATTCCATCAATATTTTGCAGGCGACCTATGAAGCGATGCGTCAGGCAGTCGCACAGCTTCCGCAGGAGCCGGATATCTTTTTAAATGACGCGGTCATCATTCCGGGGATTTCGGAGGAAAAGCAGATTAAGATTATCAAGGGCGATGCAAAAAGTGTCTCGATCGCGGCAGCCAGTATCCTGGCAAAAGTGACGAGGGATCATATGATGATGGAGTACGATAAAATCTATCCGGAATACGGGTTTGCGAAGCATAAAGGATACGGAACCAAGATGCATAACGAGGCAATTTTAACCTATGGGCCATGCCCGATCCACCGGAGAACCTTTTTGAAGAAGCTGCTGGGCGAGGAAGCCGCGATGCAGGGGATGAAATAACAGAAAGGGAGCTGAATGGGAGAAAGAAACGTTCATCTTCATGGAAATTCATTCAACCGCCGTGCCATCGGAACTGAATATGAAACCCTGGCGTGTGAATATCTCACCCGGCACGGTTATCAGATTCTCTGCCGGAATTTCCGCTGTCGCCAGGGTGAAATTGATATTATCGCAAGAGATAGAGACTACCTGGTTTTTATCGAGGTCAAATACCGCCGCGATGAACACGAAGGCGATCCGGCGGAGGCAGTGGATGCCCGCAAGCAGGCGCGGATTCTTCGTACCGCCCGGTATTATATGACGCGTTATCATATTTCCGAGGACACGCCGTGCCGGTTTGATGTGGTGGCGGTGCTTGGCAGTAACGTGAGATTAATTCGGGACGCGTTCTGGTGCGGATAATTACAAATGAGAGAATTCAAAAACTGCACAATCAGATTTGAGCAAGAGACAGAAAAAGGATGTGACAATCATGGCGCTTACCTATATACAAAAAACAGTTCATCCGGCACCAATTACCCTTCATGAATCAAACGGAGTGGCTTATTTTACCTTCCCGCTCTTAGAGCAGACCAGGATGGTGCGCCACGCATTTTCTACCCGGCTTGGCGGAGCGAGCAAGGGGTATTTCAGTACGATGAACTTTTCGCTGACGCGCGGCGACAACCGGGACGATGTGCTTGAAAATTACCGGAAAATGGCGTGGATTCTGGGAATGGATGTGTCAAAGATGGTGCTCAGCCATCAGACGCACACGACGAATATCCGTCTTGTTACGGAAGCGGACGCTGGAAAAGGAATCTGGCGGGAACGCGATTATGAAAACATCGACGGGCTTATCACAAACGTGCCGGGGCTGACGCTGGTTACATTTTTTGCGGACTGTGTACCATTATATTTTGTAGATCCGGTGCATCGTGCGATCGGACTGTCGCATTCCGGCTGGAAGGGAACCGTTCACCGGATGGGACAGAAAACGATCGAGGCGATGGGAGAGGCGTTCGGCACGAAGCCGGAGGATCTGCGCGTCTGCATCGGACCGAGCATCTGCCGGGACTGTTATGAGGTCAGTGAGGATGTGGCAGACGCATTTAAAGAAGAATTTGGAGCAGAAATCAGTCAGGATGATTCAACATCCTGTTATTCCTGGAATGGGAAATCGATTCTCATGAATAAGGGGAATGGCAAGTACCAGCTTGACCTCTGGGGCGCGAACCGCCTGGTGCTCCTGGATGCCGGAATTTTACCGGAGCATCTGGCTGTGACGAATGTATGTACGAAATGCAATCCGGATCTTTTATATTCACACCGCGTGATGGGAGATAAGAGGGGGAATCTGGCGGCATTTTTATCGCTAAAGTAAGTATACAATCTGTCTGTCAAACAAGTGAATGAATGTTTTGCAGAAAAGAACAGCAGCATGATTGAAAATCGGTCGTTCAAGTCCGGTTTTGTCAATCATGCTGCTGCCGTTTTTTTCGCCGTTTCAGCGAAGATTCAGAAGAGCCCTACGATGCCTTATTTACCAGCCATCTTTTTTTCCTGTTCCTCAATCATCTTTTTGACCATATAGCCGCCGACGGAACCAGCCTGTGCGGAGGTCAGGTTACCATTGTAGCCCTCGCTTAACGGAACGCCAATCTCATTGGCAACCTCCATCTTAAAGCGGTTCATCGCTTCCTTGGCTTCCGGTACATTGGTTTTGTTAGTGTTGTTGGAACTAGACATAACAGACGCCTCCTTTTTTGCGTGTGCCCCCTTCAAACTTTCGTTTGTCCGGGTGTCTCTTTTTGTTACATTCTCAGTATGCGGATCTTAAAAGTGAAATACACTAGAAGGTTTTGTGCAAATTGACATTTTGGGGCAAAACTCCCACAATGTAGGGAAAAAAGTTAGTATTGATCCGATTTTATGCTTGTATATCAGTAAAACTCATACTATAATAGAACAGATGTAGTGTTAAAAAATACGCAAACTGTTTGGTGAATTTTACGGTTGCAGTTCAAAATACATTAATATTTCTAGTAAGATGGAGAAAAATCCATGCGGGTAATAGCAGGAAGTGCCAGAAGGCTTACTTTAAAGACGATCGAGGGAATGGATACGAGACCGACGACGGACCGTATCAAAGAAACTCTTTTTAATATGATTCAGAATGATATCTATGGATGCACATTTCTCGATTTATTCAGCGGAAGCGGGGCGATCGGGATCGAGGCTTTAAGCCGCGGGGCAAAAGAAGCTGTTTTTGTGGAGAAGAATCCGAAAGCGGCGGACTGCATCCGTGACAATCTGAAAGCGGCCCGCCTGGCGGATAAGGCGACGCTGTTAAACTGTGATATTTCGGATGCATTGAAACGGATAGAAAACCGGAAGAGTGCGTTTGATTTCATTTTTATGGATCCTCCGTACAACCATCTCTGGGAGAAAGAAGTGCTTACTTATCTGGCGCATTCGTCCCTGGCAGATGAACATACGATGATCATCACAGAGGCATCGAAAGAGACCGGGTGCAGCTACCTTTCAGAACTGGGATACCATCTCGAAAAAGAGAAGATATATAAGACGAATAAACATCTGTTTATCCGAAAAGCTTGAATACCAAAGGAGAAAAAAAGATGAAAACAGCCATTTATCCGGGCAGCTTTGATCCGGTGACGCTCGGACATTTTGATATTATAAAGCGATCCTCCGAAATTTTTGATCAGGTCATCGTGGGAGTTTTGTGTAATAACGCAAAATCTCCGTTGTTTTCTGTCGAAGAACGTGTTAAGATGTTAGAGGAAGTGACAAAAGACATTCCTAACGTGGAGGTGCAGTCGTTTGACGGACTTCTGGTCGATTTCATGCGCCAGAATCACGCAAAGGTCATCGTGCGTGGTCTGCGTGCGATCACGGATTTCGAATATGAGCTGCAGCTCGCGCAGATGAACCGGGTGATTGCACCCGAAATAGATACCCTGTTTCTGACAACGAACCTTAAATACGCGTATTTAAGTTCCAGTATGGCAAAAGAGGTTGCGATGTACGGCGGAGACATTTCCGAATTTCTCGATCCGGTCATTGCAAAACAAGTACAGGAGAAATACCAGGCGCTTCAGGAAGACAGGGAATGTAAGTAAGGAGAAAAGCTATGAGCAGAATTGAACAGATCATCACAGAAATTGAAGATTATATCGACAGCTGCAAGTTTCAGCCGCTGTCCAACACGAAGATTTTAGTAAATAAAGAAGAGATTGAAGAACTGCTCGTGGAACTGCGTCTTCGCATTCCGGAGGAGATCAAGAAATATCAGAAGATCATCAGCAACCAGGATGCGATTCTGCAGGAGGCACGTTCCCAGGCAGACGCGATGGTAGCCGAGGCGACCGCCCAGACCAATGAGCTGGTTAATGAGCATGAGATCATGCAACGTGCATATGCAGAAGCAAACAGCATTATTGAGCAGGCAAATGCACAGGCACAGCAGATCGTGGACAACGCTGTCACAGAGGCAAACAATATCCGCCAGGGTTCCGTTCAGTACACGGACGACATGCTCCGCAGCCTGCAGACCATCATCAAGCATTCGATGGAGGGCGCGCAGAGCCGTTTCGAGTCTTACATGAGTTCGATGCAGTCCAGCTATGATGTCGTATCTTCCAACCGCAATGAGCTGGCTGGCAGTGTCGTGACCGAGCCGGAGGAGAACACAGGCGCCGAGGCAGCAGCGGCCGCTACACAGGCGGCATCCGGCGAAGCAGCAGAATAAAGAGAACGAACGAGAGACTGGCGTGAACCAGTTTCCACAGTACATAATGCCGGATGGAAAGTCCGGCATTTTTTTCTCTGTCTTTTCGGCTGTCCCGTATGACTGAATTTGTCTGGGCGATCCCGGATAACCCGCCGAACGCAGCACATGCCGCCATCGCGCCGGATTGAACCGGGATAC
Organism: Clostridium sp. CAG:43; assembly: GCF_000434655.1. Classification (NCBI taxonomy): domain Bacteria; kingdom Bacillati; phylum Bacillota; class Clostridia; order Eubacteriales; family Clostridiaceae; genus Clostridium; species Clostridium sp. CAG:43. The sequence continues at coordinate 6,124 of NZ_FR895026.1, forward strand.
TGAATATGGCACCAGAACGGGCGATCGCATCGATGCCGGTTGTCATTTCAGCCGTCCCGATCAGAACCAGACGCAGCGGGCCGGAACAGAAGGCGTCGGCAAAGGCAGCGAGGATCGAATACAGCATGATCAAACCGCCGATGCGGACCTGCAGTTCGATGCAGTCCATCAGGATGGTGTCGAAGGAAGCGGGAACGGAGACGGATGTGGATTTTGTGCGGGCGGGCTTGACAGAGCCGGTTTCTTTCGAAAAAGATCGGTTTTGAAGGGGAAAAGAAGTTACTTTATTATAAATGCATAGGAGACTTCCAACCAATAAAAGCGGCGTATATAGTGCCAGAACCAGATAGTTTGACGGAACTGCCGGGTTCAGCCTAGGTGCAGCATATCCGGCGATAAACATGGGGCTTGGCGAAGCGCTGATGGCGGTCAGAAGCCGTTTTTCATGTGCCGAAAGCAGCGATTTCCGGTTAAAATCGGCGGCAGTTTTCATTCCCATCGGGTAACCGCAGAGCAGCCCGGCAAGCAGGGCATAGCCGCTGTAGACAGACATCCCAAGATGTTTCAAAACCGGGTGAAATGGCGCTAGAAGCAGCCGGACGCCGCCGTGTTCAGCTAAAAGCTTTGAGAAGAGCATAAAGGGAAATAACGTCGGAAAGACCGTATTGAACCATAAAAGAAGTCCTTTCTGTGCCCCATCCGCAGAGAGACGCGGATGCGAGAGCAGAAGCGACAGGATAAGTGCTGGGAACAGGGCGGATACTATTTTTTTTATATATGGCATGGGAGCGCCTTTCTATCATTAAAAAGTAATATAAAGATAGATTATATATATGTAGACAGAAAATGGCTCATTCCTTTTGGAAGCCTGAAAACCGGCATACCGAACAAAGAAAGAACGAATGAGCGCGAAGAAAAAGTCTTTCGAATCACGATTATAAATGGATATACAGAGCAATAGACAAAAACAGGAGGAAAACGATTGGATTACCGAGAACTGCCGGAAGAATTTCTTGAAAAAATGAAACAATTTCTGGGGGAGGAATACCCGGAGTACCTGGCTTCGTATGAGGAAGAGCCGCGTTCAGGGCTGCGCGTCAACACGGGCAGGCTGACACCGGAACAGTTTTTAGACATGGCACAGACGGCGGACTGGAATTTGAAACCAGTGCCGTGGACGAAGAACGGTTTTTATTATCAGGGCGAACGCCCATCCAGGCATCCGTGGTACTACGCGGGACTCTACTATTTGCAGGAACCGAGTGCGATGTCACCGGCGGCATGGCTGCCGATCAAGCCGGGCGACCGGGTTCTGGATTTGTGCGCGGCACCGGGCGGTAAAAGTACGGAACTGGCGGCGAAATTAGCCGGTACAGGTGTCCTGTTTTCCAATGATATCAGCAATTCGCGCGCAAAAGCGCTTCTTAAAAATCTGGAAATGTTCGGAGCGGGAAATATCTGTGTAACGAGCGAGGCACCGGAAAAAATGGCTGGCATCCTGCCAGAGTTTTTTGATAAGATTCTGGTCGATGCGCCGTGCTCCGGCGAAGGTATGTTCCGCCGCGATCCGTCGATGGTAAAGAGCTGGAACGAAAAAGGTCCCGATTATTATGCGCCGCTGCAGCGCCAGATTCTCGACTGTGCCGTGCAGATGCTTGCGCCGGGCGGGAAACTGGTTTATTCGACCTGTACCTTTGACAGGGACGAGGACGAGGGAACGATCGAGTATATTCTGGAGAAATATCCGCAGATGGCGGTCGTGCCGCAGAAACCGGAATATGGTTTTGAGGGAAGCCGTGGCATTGAGGGCTGTCTGAGATTGTTTCCGCACCGTCTGGAGGGCGAAGGACATTTTCTTGCGCTGTTGGAGAAGCGGACGGAGAAAACAGACGCAAATGTCAAGGATTTGGAAAATGCCGATGAGAAAGCATTGAGCGATCCACTTTTGCTAGAGGAAATAGAAGCGCGGTTGTGCCGTGTGGCGGAAGACGGTAAGTCCAGACAGATGGCTTCCGGAAAAGCGAAAGGGAAAACGTTTGGAAAGGGAAAAAACGTGGCGCAAAACCAGACCTCCGAGGATTTTTCTCCCCTGTTTGAGCTTCTGCGCCAGCTTCCGGTAAGAACCTGGAATCCGGAGCAATTCTACCGTGACAGCGAGCGCATCTATTACCTCCCGGCAGCGCTGGCAGGCGACAATACACGCTATTTTAAGCCGCTCCGCTGTCTGCGTACCGGACTTCTGCTCGGAGAACTGAAAAAAGGGCGGTTTGAACCATCCCAGGCGCTGGCAATGAACCTGCGGATGCAGGAATTTGTAAATTACTTAAATTTTAATGCCTCGGATGAGCGCACGATCCGCTATTTAAAGGGCGAGACATTGACAGCCGCAGAGGAAGAAGCAGCAGATGGTCTTGTACTAATCTGTGTGGATGGATTTCCGCTTGGCTGGGCGCAGAAACGGGGCGGTCAGCTTAAAAATAAATACAATCCCGGATGGAGGTGGCAGTGATGGGACAAGGTAAAAGTATACGTTTAGACCGCTTCCTGGCAGAGATGAAGCAGGGAACGCGCAGTCAGGTAAAAGAGATGATCCGCAAAGGGCGGGTTCTGGTCGATGGAACCGTCTGCCGCGAGTCTGACCGGAAAATATTCCCGGACGAAACCCGGGTTACACTGGATGGACAGCCGGTTGGCTGGGCAGACACGGAATATTATATGTTAAATAAACCGCAGGGCGTCGTTTCCGCAACGGAAGACGGGCGCTATCAGACTGTCCTTGATCTTATTGATGAAGCAAAGCGAAAAGACCTCTTCCCGGTCGGACGCCTCGATATTGATACGGAAGGACTGCTTCTCATCACAAACGACGGTGCGCTGGCGCATGAGCTTCTGGCACCGAAAAAACACGTGGATAAGGTCTATTTTGCACGCGTAAAGGGAACACTGAAAGAAGGAATCGAAGCGCGCTTTCAGGCGGGACTGACGCTGACGGATGGCACACCGGTACGGCCGGCAGAGCTTGTGATCGAGAAAAAATGGAACGATGCAGGAGAAGACCTCTGCGAGGCACGCCTGACCATCCATGAAGGAAAATTTCATCAGGTAAAGCGGATGTTTGAGGCAGAGGGCGGCGAAGTCATTTACCTGAAACGCCTTTCGATGGGACCGCTTGCCCTGGATGAGGCACTGGCGACGGGAGAGTACCGGGCGCTGACGGAAGATGAAATTAGAGCGTTAAAAGAAAGAACGCTAACCTCACAAAATTGTGTATCGAATGACGAAAATTTGTCAGACACCCCAAATAACACACCTCCTGAAATCAACTGGAACACAGTAGACGCCGTCCTCTTCGATCTCGACGGCACCCTGGTCGATTCCATGTGGATGTGGAAAGCGATCGACGTGGAATTTTTAAAGCGTTACGGCTATGACTGTCCGGAGGATCTCCAGAAGGTGATTGAGGGCATGAGTTTTTCCGAGACAGCAATCTATTTTAAAGAGCGTTTCCAGCTGCCGATGACACTG
>NZ_FR895026.1:9703-11351 GCF_000434655.1 Clostridium sp. CAG:43
TGTCGATCGATAAATACCGCCATGAGGTGCCGCTGAAACCGGGGGTTGCGGAATTTCTTCCATTTTTAAAGAAAAAAGGAATCCGCATGGGAATTGCGACGAGCAATGCACAGGATATGGTAGCAGCTGTGCTGGATTCTCTGGATATCCGTTCCTATTTCGGTGTGGTGGCAACTGCCTGTGAGGTGGCGGCAGGAAAACCGGCGCCGGATATCTATCTGAAGGTGGCGGCGGATCTGGGCGTACAGCCGGAAAAATGTCTGGTATTTGAGGATGTCCCGGCGGGGATTCTGGCTGGAAAACGGGCTGGCATGCACGTCGGCGCGGTCGAGGACGTATTTTCACTTTCCATGATCGAAGAAAAGAAAGAATTAGCTGATTTTTATATCCGGGACTACCGGGAACTGATACAGGGGGCAAGATAAAATGATACATGATTTTTTACCGATCTGCAGGGCGGATATGGACAAGCGCGGCTGGGAGAGCTGCGATTTTGTCTACGTGTGCGGGGATGCGTATGTCGATCATCCGTCGTTCGGCCACGCGATCATCAGCCGTATGCTCGAAGCGCACGGCTATAAAGTAGGCATCATCGCCCAGCCGGACTGGAAGAATCAGGAATCCATTCAGATTCTGGGCGAACCGCGTCTCGGATGGCTTGTGAGCGCCGGAAATATGGACTCTATGGTAAACCATTATTCGGTTTCGAAAAAGCGCCGCGCAAAGGATTCCTACACACCGGGCGGCGAGATGGGAAAACGTCCGGATTATGCGACGATCGTCTATTCCAACCTGATCCGCACCTGGTCGAAAAAGCCAATCATTCTCGGCGGTATCGAAGCCAGCCTGCGGCGTCTGGCACATTATGATTACTGGTCTGGAAAAATGAAACGGTCCATTCTGCTGGATTCCCAGGCAGATCTGATTTCCTACGGAATGGGCGAGCGCTCGATCGTGGAGATCGCGGATGCACTGGCGAGCGGCATCGAGGCAAAGGATATCACCTTCATCGAGGGAACTGTTTATAAGGCGGAAAACCTGGATTCTGTTTACGACGAAATCCGTCTGCCGTCTTACCGCGAGGTTTCCTCCGATAAAAAGACGTATGCGGAGAGCTTTTACACCCAGTACAGCAACACCGATCCATTTTCGGGAAAACGCCTCGTTGAGCCGTACAGCGACCGCCTCTATGTGGTGCAGAATCCGGCGGCGAAACCACTGACCCAGGAAGAGATGGACGATGTCTACGCACTTCCATACATGAGAACCTGGCATCCGTGTTATGATGCAGCGGGTGGTATTCCAGCGATCACGGAAGTAAAATTCAGCCTGATCAGCAACCGCGGATGCTTCGGCGGATGTAGCTTCTGTGCGCTGACCTTCCATCAGGGACGCATCGTGCAGACCCGCAGCCATGAATCAATTATTCAGGAAGCAGAACTTTTGACCCAGGAACCAGATTTCAAGGGCTACATCCACGATGTCGGCGGTCCGACCGCAAACTTCCGTCACCCGGCATGCGAAAAACAGATGACCTACGGTGCCTGTCCGCACAAACAGTGCCTGTTCCCGCAACCGTGCAAAAACATGAATGCCGATCACAGCGACTATATTTCCCTGTTAAAGAAGCTGCGGGCGATTCCGAAGG
>NZ_FR895027.1:0-4316 GCF_000434655.1 Clostridium sp. CAG:43
CGGAGGGCATTTGGCTTCTGGCGCGTCACCTTGCCATTTTTATGCATTTCTATATATTTCTATTTCATCAGCGTAACCATAACCGCCTTCTGGGCATGCAACCGGTTTTCCGCCTCTTCAAAGATCTCTGACGCATGTTCTTCAAAGATCTTCTCGGTAATCTCCTGTCCACGGTAAGCCGGCAGACAGTGCATTACCATCGCCCCCGGTTTTGCCGCAGCCATCAGTTCATCATTGATCTGATATCCCTGGAATGCCTGCTGGCGGATCTTCTTCTCTTCTTCCTGACCCATGGAAGTCCATGTATCTGTGATGACAACGTCTGCATTTTCCACTGCCTTGATCGGATCATTTACCAGTGTAAATGCGTCATTGCCAGCTGCGAAATCCAGCACTTCTTTCGCCGGACGGTAATTATCCGGAGTTGCGATAGATACCTGCATATCCGATTTCAGGCCGCCTACGATCAAGGAGTTCGCCATGTTGTTGCCATCGCCGATGTAACACATCTTGAGCCCTTTCAGTACGCCGTATTTCTCACGGATCGTCATCAGGTCAGCCAGTACCTGGCACGGATGGCAGAAATCAGTCAAACCGTTGATAATCGGGATAGAACCGTATTTTGCCAGATCCTCCACTTCTTTCTGCTCGTAGGTACGGATCATGATGCCGTCCAGATAACGGGAGAGTACGCGTGCGGTATCCTGTACCGGCTCACCGCGTCCGATCTGTAAGTCACGGGAGGAAAGGAACAGTGCCTGTCCGCCGAGCTGGAACATACCGGTCTCAAACGAAACTCTGGTACGGGTGGATGACTTCTGGAAAATCAGACCGATGGATTTGCCCTCCAGAAGACGATGTGAAATGTGATGTTTCCGCTCATATTTTAACTGATCTGCCAGATCCAGAATCGAGGTAATCTCCTCCGGTGTGCAGTCCAACAGCTTTAATAAATGCTTCATGTCTAAAATACCTCCCTCATAGCAACGATTGCCTCGTCCATCTCCTCTTTCGTGATAACAAGCGGCGGAAGCAGACGGATCGCCTCTGTACCGGCTGTCAGGACCAGGACGCCTTTCTCCATCAACTGACTGACCATCGCAGCTCTCTCGTCTTTGTCCACTACGATGCCTAACATCAGTCCCATGCCGCGAACGGTTTTTACCTTCGGAGAGCCGATCGCTAAAATCTCCTTTTTCAGGTACTCGCCCTTTTCCTGAACCGATTTCAGGAATTCCGGCTTATTTACGATATCTAATACAGTATTGGCAGCCGCACAGCAGAGCGGATTGCCGCCGAAGGTTGTACCGTGCGTACCGGCACCCAGTACATCCTGGCATTTCTTATCCGCCATGACAGCACCGATCGGAACGCCGCCGCCGAGTCCTTTTGCCATGCTGATGATGTTCGGCTGAACGCCGTACTGCTCATAGCAGAACAGGCTTCCGGTACGTCCGATGCCCGTCTGAACCTCGTCAATCAGAAGCAGGATGTCCTTCTCCTTGCAGATCTCGGCAGTTGCCTGTACAAATTCCTTATCAAGCGGAAGGACGCCGCCCTCGCCCTGAATCATCTCCATCATGACAGCGCAGGTCGTATCATCAATCTTGCGCTTCATGTCTTCGATATCATTGGCTGCCGCATAATCAAATCCTTCCGTGAATGGGAAGAAATACTGATGAAACTTGTCCTGTCCGGTTGCCTTTAATGTCGTCACGGTACGTCCGTGGAAGGACTGTTTCAGCGTGATAATCTTATTTCTTCCCTCGCCGTATTTGTCAAAGGAATACTTTCTTGCCAGCTTGATCATGCCCTCGTTGGCTTCCGCACCGGAGTTTGCAAAAAAGATTTTTCCCATTCCGGCTGAATCGACCAACTTCTTTGCTACCTGCACCATCGGCTCGGTGTAATACAGGTTGCAGGCGTGCATCAGCTTATGTGCCTGCTCCGATACCGCAGTTGTCAGCGCCTCGTTGTCATGGCCAAGACTGTTGACACCGATGCCGGAGGTCAGATCAATGTATTTCTTTCCGTCCGTATCCCACAGCGTCGCGCCTTTTCCGTGATCCAGCGCAATCGGGAAACGTCCGTATGTGTGCATAATATAAGTTTCTTCGCCCTGTTTGATTTCTTCAAATGTCATAAAAATCCTCCATGCATCTTTCAAACTTTGTTTATGAGAACATGGTTCCTACACCGTCATCGCTCAAAAGCTCGACCAGAATCGAGTGCGGCACACGACCATCCTGGATATTGGCACGTTCTACACCCTGGCGTACTGCCTCAACACAGCAGTCTACCTTCGGAATCATGCCGCCAGAGATCACACCCTCTTTGATAAGCGCCGGAACCTCAGAAACTTTCAGTCTCGGAATCAGTGTCGAATCGTCTTTCGGATCGCGCATCAGACCGCATACATCCGTCAGAAGAATCAGTTTTTTCGCTTTCAATGCTACCGCCAGCTTCTCCGCTGCCGTATCTGCATTGATGTTATAGTTCGTCTCCTCGTCCATGCCTGCTGCCACGGAGGAAACAACCGGGATAAAGCCCTCATTTAAAACGTCGAGAACAACTTTCTCATTAACCTCTTTCACATCTCCCACATAGCCGTATTCCGTTCCATCCGGATCGACTAACCGGATCGCCTTGAAGAGTCCGCCGTCCATGCCGCCCAGACCAACGGCACGTCCGCCTGCTTTCTCAAACAGGGAAACAAGGTTTTTGTTGACCTTGCCGCAGAGAATCATCTGGACAATGTCCATCGTTTCTCGGTCTGTGTAGCGCAGACCTTTGACAAATTTAGACTCTTTTCCGATTTTTTTGAGCATCTCCGAAATTTCCGGACCACCGCCGTGTACCAGCACGACCTTGATGCCTACCAGATTTAAAAGGACGATATCCTCGATCACCGCCTGCTTTAAATCTTCATTAATCATGGCGTTTCCGCCGTATTTTACAACGATAATTTTACCAGCATATTCCTGAATATATGGCAGCGCCTCTACCAGGACTTCTGCGCTCATTTTTGATCCTGTTTTCATCACGTCCGATAATCTCCATTAATCTTCACATAATCATAGGTCAAATCGCATCCCCAGCAGGTAGCGCTTCCGCTGCCTTCCTGAAGTGTTACATTGATCTCCACTTCATCCTGGCTTAAGATTTTCTTTGCCAGATCTTCATCAAAATCGAGTCCCCTGCCGTCCTCACAGACTGCAATGCTGCCCTCTTTGGAGGCAAACTCGACTAACACTTTCTCCGTGTTAAACGCAGCTCCGGAATAACCCATCGCGCAGAGAACGCGTCCCCAGTTCGCATCGGAACCGAACATTGCTGCTTTGGTCAGGGAAGAACCGGCGATGGATTTTGCCAGTACCTCGGCTGTCTCCTCATCCTTCGCTCCCTTCACGGTACAGGTCATCAGCTTGCTTGCGCCCTCGCCGTCTGCCGCAATCTTACGAGCCAGATCCTGCATGACTGCCTGCAATGCCTCGCAGAATGCCTCGTATGCCGGACCTTCTGCAGTAATCTCCGCATTGCCAGCCATACCATTTGCCAGAACGGTACACATATCGTTGGTGGAGGTATCGCCGTCAACGGTCACACGGTTGAAGGTACGTTTTACATTGAATAACAGCGCCTTGCGGATCATCTCGCTGCTGACTGCACAATCGGTTGTGATGAAGCACAGCATCGTTCCCATATTCGGGTGGATCATACCGGAACCTTTGCAGATACCGCCGATGTGGCAGGTTATACCGCCGATGTGGCAGGTTGTTCCATCTATATCAAATTCAACCGCGATCGTCTTCACTTTTGTATCGGTCGTCATGATCGCTTCTGCGGCTGCCAGGGAGTTGTCATATTTCATCTCCATCTCGCCTGCATGAGCCTCGATCGCCTCAACCGGAAGCGTCTGACCGATGACGCCGGTCGATGCTACGATTACATTTTCCTCCGAAACGCCCAGCGCACGCGCGCCTGCCTTTGCCTGTCTTCTTGCATTCTCCATGCCAAACGGAGCGCACGCGTTCGCATTACCGGAATTGACAATAACCGCCTGTGCCTTTCCGTCGGCCAGATGTTCCTTTGTCAGTAAAATCGGTGATGCCTTGACGCGGTTGGTCGTATAAACCGCCGATGCGTTGCAGACACAATCCGAAAGGATCATCGCCAGATCCTTTTTTGTATGAGATTTGCGGATTCCGCAGCGCATCGCGCCCGCTTTAAATCCTTTTGCAGCACAAACGCCGCCTTCGATTATCTTCATATGACATTCCTCCTGTCATTTTTAATGTACTCTCGGAATCTTTCTG
>NZ_FR895028.1:0-1177 GCF_000434655.1 Clostridium sp. CAG:43
GAATTTAGTATTTATGGTATAATAGAATTACTTGATGAGATATTTTCGAGTTTAATTTTTCGATTCAAAAGGAGCTTTCTATATGAACACAAAAAACAAGATCATGACCTGCCTGATGCTGTCCGCCGGCGGCGCAGTTTCACTGGCACTTTTAAATAAATATATTCAATTTTCTGCCACCTCCCGCGGTCTGACCCGGGAAGAGAATTCTCTCTGCTACAAATGGCGGCTGGGAAATATCTACTATACAAAATGCGGTTCCGGCAAACCGCTTCTGTTGATTCACGATCTGCACTTTGCATCGAGCGGCTATGAGTGGGAATCCATCCGCGAACAGCTCAGCCGCTCCTACACCGTCTACACGCTCGACCTTCTCGGCTGCGGACGTTCCGAGAAGCCGAACCTGACCTACACAAATTACCTGTTTGTCCAGCTGATCTGTGATTTTATCAAATCTGAGATCGGACATCGGACCAACATTCTCTCCACCGGTGATTCAGCGGCACTGTCTATCATGGCGTGCAGCAACTCTCCAGAACTGTTTGATCAGATCATGCTCATCAACCCGAGCAGCCTTACCGACTGTTGTCAGCTTCCGGGTAAAAATGCCAAGCTTTATAAGCTTCTTCTGGATCTCCCGCTGGCTGGAACGCTCATTTACCACATTGCGTGCAGCCGCTCTATGATCGAAGAGGCATTCCGCACCAAATATTTTTACAATCCGTATACCGTAAAACCGGTTCAGATCGACCGCAGCCACGAAGCCGCACATCTCGGTGAATGTCCGAAAGCGATCTTCTCCAGTATTGAATGCCGCTATACCAAGTGCAATATTTCCAATGCTCTCAGGAAGATCGACAACAGCATCTTCATCATCGGCGGTTCCGAGGAACCGATGATCGAGGCGACGATTCAGGATTACAAGATTTATAATTCCGCAATCGAGTCCTCTATCATCCCGAAGACCAAACATCTGCCGCAGTTAGAACAGCCGGATGCCGTGATGGATGCGATCCATATGTTTTTTTCTTAAAAAAGGATAATGAGTATGCATACCGCGGAGCGTTTTTTCGTCATAGGACGAAGATTATTACTGTTCACGTATACGTGCCCAGTAACGGAATTTGCCGTGGCTTCGCATTTAAATACGGCAAATTCCTGCTGCCACCGCGTTTTC
>NZ_FR895028.1:1256-7042 GCF_000434655.1 Clostridium sp. CAG:43
CTCTCTTTCCCACATCTCCATAAAAAATGCTTTTTCATACTCATACCATGATGCAGATACCATTTTTCCAGTATCTTTCATACTCACAGCGTCATCCTTCCGTGCGCCTTTGTTTGTTGCTTCTTGATAGGAACGGTCCTAATGTTTCATCCAGGTCCCGCCGCACTATCTATATACGAACCAAACCCCCGGAATGCTCCTCTTTATTCTACATTATTCCCACTCGATCTCCTCGGCTTTCGCACAAAAAACTATATTCTGTAACGAAAACTCAAATTTTATAAATTTTCCCTATTATTTCCAGCTCTGCCATCGCCTCTACCTGCTTCTCCAGATTTCCTCTGTCATATACCTGATACGGCTTCTGGAACACAATCTTCCAGGACAAATATTCAGTCATACATTTTTGTTTAAACCCCGCCTATATGAAAAAGAAAGACTGCATACTCTACGTGTTCTATATACAGTCTTTCTCTATCCACCTTTTGATTGCTTTATTTCAACGGCTCCCGCGACGGCGTTCCCGCTTTTCTCGGATACTTCTTTCCCGTCCTCTCTGTCTTATGAATCCGGACCAGGTTACGCTCATCCTCATTGGCAAGGTGGAAGGAAATCACATCCTCCAGCTCGCCGCCCAGCTTGCGGATCGCACCTTTTCCCGTCTTCATCTCTTCCTCCAGTTTGCCTGATTTGTACGGTACAAACCAGCCTCCCACCTTGACAAATGGCAGGCAGTATTCCGACAGCGTGGACAGATTTGCCACCGCGCGTGAAACGCAGAAATCAAATGTTTCACGTGAAACATTATCATGTGCCGCATCCTCCGCCCGTCCGTGAACCGCCTGAATTTTTTCCAGTTCCAATGCCTGAATTACCTCGTTCAGAAAGTTGATCCGCTTATTTAAAGAATCGAGAAGCGTGACCTTTAAATTTGGAAATGCAATCTTTAACGGGATACCCGGAAATCCAGCTCCCGTTCCAACATCGATCAACGTATACTCTTTCTCTGCCAGATCCGGCACCGCTTTCACAAGTGCCAGACTATCCGAAAAATGTTTGGTCACAACTTCCTTCTGTTCCGTGATCGCTGTCAGATTCACCATCGTATTCCAATGAATCAACAGTTCATAGTAATCGTAGAACTGCTTGATCTGGTGTTCATTTAACGCGACGCCCATCTCCTGCGCTTCTTTCTGAAGCTGCTCGGTAAAGTCTACCGGAGGCAGAACCACACCGCTTTCTACTTTATTTTCTTCTGCCATAAATATATCCTTTATGATATGTTCTATTTTTTCTCAGGTTCTTATCTATCTTACATTTTGAGTTGCTGCAATGCGTTTACCTGTTTCCATGCAGTCTCTGACTCGTTACTGTTCACGCATACGTGCTCATTACTGTTCACGCATACGTGCCCAGTAACGGAATTTGCCGTGGCTTCGCATTTAAATACGGCAAATTCCTCCTGCCACCAGGTTTTCTTACGGCACTTTCGGTTCCAAAAGTGCCTGCCCGTGTACAGTAACTCTGAATCCGCTCGTTTCTATTTTACAGTTCTTTCTTCTCTTCCCCATGTCCCGCATGGCGGCTCTGCTCTAAGTGTACCAGCAGCACCGAAATATCCGCCGGTGACACGCCCGCGATTCGGGATGCCTGACCGATATTTGCCGGTTTATAGAGATTTAATTTCTGTACTGCCTCACGGCGCAGGCTTCCGACCGTGGAATAGTCGAAGTTTTCATCCAGCTTCCGGCTCTCCATCTTCTTGAACTGTGCAACCTGCTGCAGCTGGCGGCGGATATAGCCGTCATACTTGATGTTGATGTTGATCTGCTCGATCACATCTTCCGGAAGTTCCGGACGGTTCGGATCCAGCTCTGCCAGTGCTTCATAGCTTAACTCCGGACGGCGTACCAGCTCTGCCAGCGTTGCCGCGGTCTTGAGCGGGGTGCTTCCGTGGCGCTCTAAAAATTCCTGCACTTCTTTTCCAGCGCCAATGTTGATCTTCTCCAGACGCTTTGCCTCTTCCTCGATCATTTTTTCTTTCCAGAGGACACGCTCATACATCGCATCACTGACCAGTCCAATCTCATGCCCGATCGGGGAAAGACGCAGATCCGCGTTGTCCTGACGCAAAAGCAGGCGGTATTCCGCACGCGACGTCATCATCCGGTACGGTTCATGGTTTTCTTTGGTAACCAGATCGTCGATCAAGACACCGATATACGCCTGGGAACGGTCGAGGATGATCGGTTCTTTTCCCAGCACTTCGCGCGCCGCATTGACACCCGCCATAAAGCCCTGTACCGCCGCTTCCTCATAACCGGAGCTTCCGTTAAACTGACCGCCGCTGAACAATCCCCGGATCGCCTTAAATTCCAGCGATGCCTTTAACTGGCGTGCATTGATACAATCGTACTCAATTGCATATGCATTTCGAACAATTTTTACATTTTCGAGTCCCGGCACGGTACGGTACATCGCGTACTGCACATCCTCCGGCAGGGAACTGGACATACCGCCCAGATACATTTCATTCGTATAAATTCCCTCCGGCTCGACAAAAACCTGATGACGGTTCTTATCTGGAAATTTTACCACCTTATCCTCGATCGATGGACAGTAACGCGGACCTGTTCCCTCGATCGCGCCCGAAAAGAGGGGCGATCGATCCAGGTTGTTGCGGATGATCTCATGTGTTTTCTCATTGGTATAGGTCAGCCAGCAGGACACCTGCTCCTTCTGCACCGACTCCGGATCGGTGGAAAAAGAAAATGGCACAATCCTCTCATCGCCGAACTGCTCTTCCATCTTAGAAAAATCGATGCTGCGCTTATCGACACGCGCCGGTGTGCCCGTCTTGAAACGGAACATCTCGATTCCCAGCTTTTTCAGGGAGTCTGTCAGATGGTTTGCCGCCTGCAGACCATTCGGTCCGGTCGGATTGCTCACATCGCCATAGATACATCTCGCTTTCAGGTACGTTCCCGTTGCCAGCACCACCGCCTTGCAGTAATACGTCGCGCCGGAGTACGTTTTCAGTCCTTTGATCTGACCTTCTTCCACGATCAGCTCTGCCACCTCTCCTTGACGGATCGTCAGGTGATCGGTATTTTCCATGGTACGGCGCATCTGGCGGGTGTATTCCTGCTTGTCCGCCTGCGCGCGGAGCGAATGCACCGCCGGTCCCTTGGACTGGTTGAGCATCTTGGACTGTATAAAGGTTTTATCTATATTTTTTCCCATCTCGCCGCCGAGCGCATCCAGCTCGCGCACCAAGTGGCCCTTCGAGCTTCCGCCGACATTCGGGTTGCACGGCATCAGGGCGATGCTGTCCACGCTGACGGTAAACACGATCGTCTCGAGTCCCAGTCTCGCGCTTGCCAGCGCCGCCTCACAGCCGGCGTGTCCCGCCCCGACGACCGCTACATCATAATTTTCTGTTAAACAGGGCATGTTTCCTCTTTCCTCTCTATCTCTGCATTCTATTCAAGTCGAACGTCCGTGAGACTTGGCGCGTGATTCTGGTCAGCGAAGCTGACATATTCTTTACAGAATCACTGCGCATGAGCCGCAGCCGATTTTACTGCAGCTGTACATTTCAATTCGATTAAACGCCTTATATTCTTTCTTGTTTTCAGATCCACCCTATCATACCACAAGGAAAGAAACCTTGCAAAAAAATTGATCTATTTCCCCATACAAAAATGGCTGAAAATCTCATTCACCAGATCCTCTTCCAGTGATTCCCCAAGGATCGTTCCAAGATGTTCATAGGCATCCATCAGATCAATCGAGAAAAAATCCTCCGGCATCGCATTGTCGATGCTTGTCTCGACCAGACGCAGGCTTTTCAGCGCCTGCTCCATCGCCGTCTTGTGACGGACGTTTGTCAGCATGACCTGATCGTTGAAATTCAGGTTTCCCTGCAAGAACATCGTCTGAATTTTTTCCTCCAATCGATCAATTCCCTGCTGTTCCTTCGCCGATACCGGGATCACTTCCTGCCCGCACGCTTCGCGAAGCGCTTCTTCTGTGAGAACCGGTTCCAGATCTGTCTTATTTAAGAGGACGATCACCTTCCGTCCCCGGATCAAATCGAGGATCTGACGGTCATTTTCATCCAGCTCCCTTGATCCATCGACCACATACAAGATCAAATCTGCCTCATCCGCAATCTTTCTCGCCCGTTCCACGCCAATCTTTTCAACGATATCCTCCGTTTCCCGGATGCCCGCCGTATCGATCAAATTTAAGCTAAGCCCGCGCAGACGGATATTTTCCTCCAGCGTATCGCGTGTCGTACCGGCGATCTCTGTCACAATCGCGCGATCCTCTCCCAGCAGTACATTCATCAGGGACGATTTTCCTGCATTCGGCTTACCTAAGATCACGGTTTTGATCCCCTCCGTCATGATACGCCCGTTGTCAAACGTCCCGATCGACGCCTCCAGCTCCATCTCAATCGGCTGCAGCGTCTCCCGAAGGCGCTCCGGGTATCCGTCCAGAGAAATATGCTCCGGATCATCAAGTGCAGACTCAATAAAGGCAATCTCATAGATTAGTTTTTCGCGGAGTTCCCGTACTTTCCGCGACATTGAACCGCTCAACTGGCTGACCGAAGACTGCAGCGCATACTCATTTTTCGACTGGATCACATCGATCACGGCTTCCGCCTGCGAAAGATCAATTCTGCCATTTAAAAACGCCCGCTTCGTAAATTCGCCTGGTTCCGCCAGCCGCGCCCCACATTTTACCGCCAGCTCCAGAATCCGCTTCATCACCAGCACGCCTCCGTGACAGTCAATCTCTACCGTGTCCTCCGCCGTATAACTGTGCGGACCGCGCATCAAAAGAAGCAGCACTTCATCGATCCGTTCCTCTCCATCCCGAATATATCCATAATGAATCGTATACGTTTTCTGCTCTGAAAGCCTCTTCCCCGCCACCGCCGGTTCAAACATCCTCTCCGCCACCGCAACAGCGTCCGAACCGCTAATCCGGATAATCCCAATCCCCGAACTTGAAAGCGCCGTCGCGATCGCGGCGATTGTATCTGTATATACCATATATATAAATCCTTCCTTGCTTTTTATCTTCTTATTCTATACCATATGGAAGCATTTTCCCATCTTTATTTACAAATCTAGTCTAATATTTATTTCTTTTTTTCATGTTTTCACGATAAACCTCTCGCGCTCGATCCCCCACAAAAAAGAAGGTCTAGATACCTCCAGACCTTCTTTGTCACACTTATTTACTTCTCATATCTCCCATACCCGTCACTTCTCTCGCGTCTGCCCTCACGCTTCAGCGAAATAATCACATGCCGGAACGGATCCTCGCCCTCGCTGCGGGTGGTGACATACTTGTCATTCTGCAGCGCTGCATGAATGATCCGTCTCTCATACGGGTTCATCGGCTCCAAAGATACGGAACGTTTCGTTCTCTTTACCTTGTAAGCAATGTTCTTTGCCAGTGTCTCAAGCGTCTCCTTCCGTCTCTCGCGGTAATTCTCGGTATCGAGCTTCACGCGGACGTAATTCTCGCTCTTCTTGTTGACAACCAGGCTGACCAGATACTGGAGAGAATCCAGGGTCTGACCTCTCTTACCGATCAAAATACCCATATCCTCACCGGAGAGGTCAATGTTCATCTCGCACTCTTCCTCATTGAAAGCCGCTGCGATCTTCACATCTAAGTTCATCGCATCAAATACCTGGCTTAAAAAGTCGATCGCACGATCCTCGAGCGTCTCTTTTTTCTTAGCACGGATGATCGCCGGTTTC
>NZ_FR895029.1:0-6288 GCF_000434655.1 Clostridium sp. CAG:43
CGCTCAAAGAGCTCGGTCAATTCCGATTTTTCCACGTAAAAAAGGATGTGCCTTTTTGTGTAATAGGGCATTCCAGGGAATTTCCTATTACACGAGAAATTGCTCTCTCATCACAGTTCACACATTATGCAAACTGCAATCCCATCTCGCACAATCTAATTATATCGCAGCTTTATTATCTCCGTTTATCCATTTATAGTCAAATACTATCATCAAATCGCCAAAATGGACAGCGCTTTCCAATACACTGATTGTTCTGAGCATAATGCGTACACTGGACTTCTGTGCATTCCATTTCGATTCCAAAATGCGTTTTTACAAAATCAACCGCCGCCAGAATCGCCAGATAAGAATCTCTTTTACAACACCTCGGACCGCCGGTGCGCGAAATCGCTTCCAGTGCTTTTGATGTCATCTGATTCGAAAGTCCCCAGGATTCCTCCGTCAGTGGCGTCGCCCCAGACAAGATAGATACAAACATACCTGCGCTGATTCCCGCTCCGCAGGCACCCCAGAATCCGCAGGTTCCTCCTGGAACGGCTTTCCCACGGTTCAGCATTTCCATCACAGATTCCCGCAGATTAATAGCACCTCCCGCATTTTTATATGCAGTAAGCAGCGCCGCTCCCACCATGACATGATGCTCCGGTCCATGCATATGGCAAAACGGTGCATCCATCATTTTCCGGACAATCTCGATCGGATTTCTGGATGTTTCGTCTATACACAGGGAAAGAATGGTGTCCAGTCCCTTCGTATGACAATCATTACAAACATAATGCCCGTTCTGGCATCTGGTCTTGCTCAATTCTTTTTTATGACATAATTCGCACTCCATCCATTCATCCTGTTCCAGATAAATAAGAGGTGCTTTACAGACAATACATTCTTCTTGCATGGGATTTCCATCTCCTTTATATTCATTTCCCGACCAGCGCGTTGAGTTTCTCCACTATATCCATACTTCCCGACCGGAAACCTTCCAGATCGAGTGTAATGTACAGAAATCCCATTTCTTTTAATGTCCTGCAGATCGTCTCCCGCTCGGCAATCGCTTTTTCAAATTTATCCGCATCCACCTCGATCCGGACAATATCGCCATGCAGGCGCAGGCGCACATTTCCGCCAAACACGCTTCGAAGATAATCTTCGCCTTTCTCAATCCGCTTCAAAACTTCCATGTCAAAGGAAGTTCCATATGGAAGGCGGGTCGCCATACATGGCATGGACGGACGGGATGCAACGGAAATTCCTAAGTCAGCCGCAAATGTCTTGACATCCTTTTTCTCCAGTCCGCACTGTGCAAGTGGACTGACGACACCCAGCTCACGGAGTGCCTGGATACCCGGGCGGTACACATGCAGGTCGCTCTCATTGGTTCCGTCCATCACGCACGGAATCCCCTCTTCTTTTGCAAAATCCAGAAGTGTCGCGAACAGGTGGTGTTTGCAGATATAACAGCGGTTGACCGGATTCGTCCGGATGGCTTCCAGCTCCATCTCATTGACCTGGATAATTTTATGGATCGCGCCCAGCTCCTTTGCCACCCGCTCCGCGATCTCCAGATCACAGGCTGGGTGCAGCATGGTGTGAAATGTCACGGCATAAACCGGCATTCCCGTCTTCTTCGCCGTATCACACGCCAGCTTGAGAATCAGGCTGCTGTCCACACCGCCCGAAAAGGCGACACAGACCGGTGCTTTCGCTTTTTCTGCCATGAAATGTTTTAAAGCTTCTCTTTTTTCTGTCTCTGATATCATTGGTTTATTTTCCATGGTTCTTGATTCTCCTCTTAATTATCTAACGAGAATGCACTGTGCCGTTTTTCAATCTCAAAAGTGCCTACTGTAAACTAATACTTCCGTCTTCCATTACTCCGTGGAATACTTCCATGAAGCGCTTCCCTGTCTCCCGGCAGATCGCGCGCACGCTCTCATACTCCGGATAGCACGTATCCACGCCGCCGCGCTTGCAGATTTTTACCTTTGCTGCCCCGTAACGGGTCTGGATCTCCTTTACTTCCCGTGGCAGTATCGTCCTCTCTACTGGATAACGGCGCACACCGATCGTGGTCGTACAGGAGAAGACAAGCTGTTCTAATTCTTCCCGTTTTTCTGCCGTTGTCAGTACATGAAGCACATACGCCGGACGGTTTTTCTTCATATATGCCGGTGTGTACCACACATCTCTGGCGCCCGCTTCCAGAAGCACCTCCATCGCATATCCCAGTGCCTCGCCGGTGCAGTCGTCCAGGTTTGCCTCCATGACCCACATGGAGCTTTCGTCGTGACCGTCTTTTCCAGTTTCTACTTCCACCGTTTTATCCGTCAGAAGCATCGCCCGCAGGATATTCGCGTGCGCGAAATCCTTATTTCCGGCGCCGATACCGATCTTTTCGATCTGGTACTTCTTCGGAAGCGCCGCTTCTGTCCGGAATGCCGCCGCGATCGCCGCGCCGGTCGGCGTTACCATCTCTCCTTCGACATCCCGAAGCGTCAGTTCCAAGCCCTGTGCCGCTGCGATATTTGCCGTCGCCGGAACCGGAACCGGCATTAAACCGTGCTGGCAGCGCGCGAATCCATGACCTTCGGAAAGCGGCGATACCACCACGCGGTGGATTCCCAGATCCTCCAGGCAGAATGCCGCACTGATAACATCCACAATCGAGTCAATTGCACCGACTTCATGGAAATGAACCTCGCTGACCGGGATTCCGTGTGCTTTCGACTCTGCCCCCGCCACAATCTCAAACATCCGGCGCGCCAGGTTTTTAACGCGGTCAGATGCATCCAGACGATCGATGATCTCGAAAATGTCATGAATGTTGCGGTGGACGTGAGGATGCATATGATCGTGGGTGTGAGCGTGATCATGGCTGTGCTCATGTTCGTGGGTGTGTTCATGAGCGTGATGATGCTCATGGTCGTGAGTGTGTTCATGATCGTGATGATGCTCATGGTCATACTCATCATGGCTATGGTCGTGCTCATCATGGCTATGGTTGTGCTCATCATGGCTATGTTCGTGGTCATGATGATGCTCTTCTTCCTCTAAATGTACATCGAAATCATACGCATCGATTCCACATTTCTTCGTCCGCCCAAAATGCAGATGATACCCGGATACGCCCAGGCTGTCCAGTGCCCGTACCAGTTTTTCCCGGCTTGCTCCAAGATCCAACAGTGCGCCAACCGTCATATCTCCACTGATTCCAGACGCACAATCCAAATATAAGATTTTCTCATCCATTTTTACTTCTCCCTCTACTTTTCTCATTTTATTGATACATTTCCGTTTTTCGCTTTTATGCAATTATCACAAACCACTATCACTCTGCCGTCTTCTTCGGCTCCCGCACCGCCAGGCGGTTGATCTGCGCCGCCAGATATGCTGCGCCGTAGCCGTTATCTATATTTACAACCGAAATGCCGTTCGCACAGGAATTAATCATCGTGATCAATGCCGACAGTCCATGAAAACTTGCACCATAGCCGACCGAGGTCGGAACCGCAATGACCGGATTTTCCACCAGCCCGGCGACAACTGTGCCAAGCGCGCCTTCCATTCCCGCCACTGCAATCACGCAATTTGCCCGCGCAATCGCCTCGCGTTTGGATAAAAGGCGATGGATGCCCGCCACCCCTATATCATAGTAGCGCTCCACGCGGCAGCCGAAAAATTCTGCCGTTTTGGCAGCTTCCTCCGCAACCGGGATATCCGCGGTTCCGCCTGTGCAGACTGCCACCAGCCCTTCCAGCTTCCGCGGTGTCTCCGATGATTTTCTCGCCTGCAAAATTTTTGAAACCGGATCGTATTCTATCTCCGGGATGCGCGCCCGCACTAGATTCCACTGCTCCGGCGTCGCCCGCGTTCCGAGTACTTCCCCATTTTCCCGGTACAGCGTCTCGAAAATATCCGCCAGATAGGCATCCGGCTTTCCTTGGCAGAACACCGTCTCTGGAAATCCAGAACGCAATTTCCGGTGCAGATCCAGCTTCGCATACCCTAAATCTTCGTAAGGAAGATTCTTGAACGCATTCTCCGCTTCCTCAATACTTGTATCCCCCCGTTTTACCTCTTCCAACAGCTTCCGAACATCCATTTCTTCCTCATTTCTCCTTGTCAAATCCCGATTTTCTTTGTCAATATGTGAACTGGCTAAACTGCTGCCATCTTTTCCTGCAATGCCTTTAAATCAATCTGCCGCGTGCAAATCCGCTTCAAAAGAGATTCCGAATGGCTCACAATCACCATTCCCAGCTCCCGCTCCTTTGCCTCATGCAAAAGCGCCTGCCAGATCTGGCTCTGGGTCACCGCGTCAAACATCGCGGTGATCTCATCCGCCAGCAAATACCGCGGATTTGCCGCCAGCGCTCTGGCAATACAGAACCGCTGCAGTTCGCCGCCGGAAAGCTCCGATGGAAACCGATCCAGCCATTCTTCCCGGATGCCAAGCCGTCCCCGGCTCTCCTCATCCACCTGACCGCCCTCACTGAGAACCTGGCGCATCCGCCAGCGTGGGTTGAGCGCCTGCTCCGGGTGCTGCCAGATTAACTGCACCGGCATACAGCCCCGGATATTCTCAATTGGTATGCTGTCAATCTCTACCGTTCCCGCCTCCGGTCTCTCATATCCCGCCAGCAGGCGGCACAACGTCGTTTTTCCATATCCGCTCGGCGCCACCAGACCCACGCGCTCTCCTGGCTCAATTTTCAGGGAAATACGCGTCAGCACGTGGCGCCCTCCATTTTCATACGAAAAAGATAGGTTTTCTGCCTTTAGTGACATCTCATTCTCCTCCAAAAAATTCATGTTCCGGCAGTGCCCGGTAGAGCGCCTGCGTGTATGGCTCTTTCAGATTCCGTCCCTCCCGGAAGCTCTCCGGCTTTACTTCCTCCAGAATCGTCCCGTCATAAAACACCAGAATCCGGTCCGCCATCTCAATCGCCAGTTCCAGATCATGAGTAATCAGAAGCACCGCTGCCCCGTCCTGTGCCATCTCTTTTAAATGACGGATCACATGGCGCGCGGTCATCGCCTCCAGCCCCGGTGTCGGTTCATCCGCCACAATCAGCCTCGGCTCCTGCATCAGTGCCGCTGCCATCAGGACGCGCCGCGCCATGCCGCCCGACAGCTCAAATGGATAACATTTTTCCACTGATTCATCCAGCCCGTACCGCTTCAAAAGCTGGCGGCATTTTTCCCACGTCGCTTCATCTTTTCTGCCGCCGCAGATCTGATCCCCGACCCGCATCAACGGATCGAGGTAGGAAACCCCCTGCGGAATCAGAGAAATCCCATTGCCCCGCAGCCCGGCAAGCCGCGTCTCATCCAGAACCTCTCCCTGATAGGAAATTTTTCCTTCCATCCGGCAGTTGTACGGCAAGATCCCCAGAATCGCGTGCGCCAGCAGGCTTTTTCCCGAACCACTCGCCCCGACCACCGCCGTCAGCTCCCCACTGAAAAGTTTGCAGGAAAGGTCGCGGAGCGGATGGAGTTCGCGCCGTCTAAGCCCACGCGCGTACTGCGTAAAATATAAGTTTAGATTTTGAATTTTCAATATCGGCTTTTCCATGGAATCACGATTTTCACGCAATCTCCGTTCTTTGAGAACGTCTGTCTGTTCCAAATCTGATAGCCGCATCGTTTTTGATTGTTTTTGTCTTAATCGCATCATTTTATCAAAATATATGTTTTTCTGCCTCATTCCCAGCATCCTCTACTCATGCGCGCTCCCCGGATCCATCAGCCGCCCCAGGCTCTGCCCGATCGCCTGAAATCCCAGCGTTACCAGCACCAGTGCCGCGCCCGGAAAGAGCGCCAGCCACCATTTTCCGGTAATCAGGTACGACATACTCTCGGATAAAATAACACCGATCGCCGGTTGCTCGGAGGAAAGACCGAAGCCCAGAAAGGTCACGCCCGCCTCATGAAGAATCGCATGGGGAAAGAGAAGAATTAACCCGGTCACAAATTGCCGCGATACCTGCGGGACGATGTGGTTCCAGGCAATCCACCAGGGCTTTTTCCCCAGTTTTTCGGAGATCCGCACATACGGACTTTCCCGGATCTGTAAGATTTCCGCCCGCAAAAGCCTCGCCAGCGACGCCCAGTGCGTCAGGGCAATCCCGGCTGCCACACCCCGGAATCCCTTTCCCAGACTGTAGGAAATCAGGATCAGGAGAAGCATGTGCGGGATTCCCATTACCAGATTAATCAGCCCGCATACCAATGAATCCATCAGTCCCCCGCCAAGCGACGCCAGCAATGCAAGCGTCAATGCCACCG
>NZ_FR895029.1:6341-7996 GCF_000434655.1 Clostridium sp. CAG:43
GCCGGATGCTTAAAGAAAGCCCCGCAACCGTCCGTTTCAGCATATCCCGCCCCATCCAGTCGGTTCCAAACAGCCCGTCGGTTCCCGGAGGCAGATTTTTTCTCGCAAAATCGACCTGCTGTGCAGCATCCTCCCAGACGATTCCAAGCACTGTCACCAGAATCAGGAAAAGGAGGGAAATTCCCAGCAGCCAGAGTGTTTTCTTTCTCATGCCCTGCCTCCTTTCCTAAGTCTCGGATCGACCAGCCGGTACAGCCCATCCGCCGCTGCATTTCCTGCAAATACAAGCACGGCACTGATGAGTGTAATTCCCATCAGAAGCGGGATATCGCTTCCCAGCCCCGCCGTGACCGCCGCCTGTCCGAGTCCCGGATAGGAAAAGACCTGTTCCACCAGCACCGAACCGCCGAAAATCTCGCTGATCGAGCCAAATTGCAGCGTAATTACCGGGAGAAGCAGGTTGCGGAGTCCATGCCGGAAAATCAGCCGCCAGCCACTCTCGCCCCGCGCCCGCGCATAGAGTACGTAATCACTTTCCAGAATCTCAATCACTTTTTCGCGCGTGTGCATCGCAATCGAAGAAATCCCTGTCAGTCCCAGCGTACACGCCGGCAGAAATGCGTGATACAGGCGATCCGCCAGGCTGACCTCGTCCGCCGCCATTCCCACCGGGACACTGAACCCGATTGGGAAGATGGGAAGCTGCACTGTAAAGAGAAGCAGCAGCACCAGCGCCAGCCAGAAGGACGGCGTTCCCGCGATCACAATGCAATAGCCCGTAATCAGGCGATCCACCCACTTGCCCCGTTTTGCCGCCGCTGCAATTCCTAAAAATATCCCCACGATTCCCGAAAACAGCCACGCAGACAGAAGGAGCCACACTGACGCAGACGCCTTTTCCGCGATCACCTCCAGCACCGGTCTGCGGTACAGAAGGGAAATGCCAAAATTACCATGACAGATGCCCGAAATCCAGCTAAAGAAGCGCTTCCAGACCGGCACACCAACGCCCCAGTACGCCTCCAGCTTCTCGATCTGCTCCGGCGCCATCGAGCCGAGCGCCGTCTGCCCGACATTCGTCTGCAGCGGATCGACCGGAGACATCGACACCAGCAGAAACGATACCAGACTGACTGCCAAAAGCAGCAGAATCAGGTGTAGCAGACTGCGCCCAAACCATTTCATCCTACTCATAGTACCACCGATCGACATTGTTGACGATGGACCAGCCGTGACCGTGCGGATGCACCTTCTGCTCTGCGACATGAAGCCCGTCTCTCACCCAGTACAGATGATCGACATTCACCAGCCAGATCCACGGAAGATCACCCTCGGCTGAAACGCCCGTCTCGCCGTCCCACTGCGCCTTTTTCCACAATTCATACGAACTTTCCAGATCCGGTGCTGCCAGTGCCTCATCCATATAAGCGTCCACGGTCTCATTCGCATACGGCGAATATTCTGCCAGCCCCGTATCTGCCTTTGTATGGTAAATATTATAAAATTCCATCGGCGTGTGCGCGCCCCAGCCCCAGAGAAGCGGCTGCGACTGTGCCTCGTCATACGCAGTATCCCAGCCGGTGCCGCGGATCGATGCGTCAATTCCAATCTCTTTTAACTGCTGCGCCGTATCGGCTGCCAGCGCCTGACGCACC